>DATNIV010000380.1:0-2039 GCA_035604255.1 Telmatospirillum sp.
CCCGCCATCTATCAGTATTTTCGCGACAAGGATGCCGTCCTCGATGCTCTTGCGGCGGACGGTCATGTCTTACTGGCTATGGCCCTTGAGGAGGCTGCCGCCAGTCGATCCGGAACGGCGAAGAAGTTGCGCGCGATGATCAAGGCGCTCTGGATGTTCTCGCTGTCGAATCGGGAGCTCTACGCGGTCATGTTCGGTCTGGATGGACTCGTCGCGCATCGCGCATCGTCGTCGGAGGGCATCGCGCCACCCGTCCTGATAAGGGCTGCCAGCGAATTTCTGGAGAAACGTCATCTCGATGACGACGCGACGGACTTGGCTGATCAATTGATTGCCACGGCACACGGTTTCATCTGTCTCGCGCAGGGGGGGGCTTGTCTCGGTGGCGGCGATCGCGCCTTCGATCTTCTGTCGCGGGTCCTCGACACGCTGCTCAAGAACATCGGGCGGCATTCATAATCCTCCCGGATGGCGTTGATCTCGGTCTTGCCGATTTTCGTCTTGACGGCATCGGGCCTTCGACGTGTAATGCCATTCCATTGAACAATTGTTCGTATTCCGATCATTCGTGGAGGGTCAGGTGGCGACGGACAATCCGAAGAATGTCGTGCAGTCGGTGGCAAAAGCCTTCGCCGTTCTGCGGGCGTTCGATGCCGATCTGCCGGAATTGACCATCTCCGAGGTGGCGGCCAGAGCCGCCGTGGATCGCGGAACGGCATTTCGATTCATCCATACGCTCTGCCATTTGGGCTATGTGGCTTCGGTGGCGCATAGCCGTCGTTTTCGCCTGACGCTCAAATGCCTGGAGCTTGGGTACACGCCGTTGGCGCGAGCCGATCTGAAAGTGCTCTCGAGGCCCCTGCTGCGAGAACTGGTGCCCGACGTTGCCGACGCCGCATCGCTCGGTATGCTCGACGGCGAATCCGTCGTTTATATGGAACGGTTTCAGGGGGATTATCCGCAAACCTTCGATCGGCGTGTCGGCAGTCGTACCGGGGCCTATGCGGCCGCGCTCGGTCACGCGATGCTGGCCTATCTGCCGGAAGAGCGGCAACGCGAGCTGCTATCGCGCGGCGAGCGGGTCAAGTTGTCGGAACGAACACTGATCGATCTTGATGCGTTGATTGATCGCCTGCGTCAGGTTCGAGGCCAAGGTTATGCGGTTTCCGATGGCGAAAACGCCTTTGGTCTGCGGACCGTCGCCACACCGATTCTTGACGACAATGGGCAGCCGGTGGCCGGGGTGAGCGCGACCATCCGGGCCGAACGCATGCCGCTCGACATCTTCGTCGCGGAGGTGCTTCCCCGGATGAACCGAATCGCTGCGGATCTGACAAAAGCTGTCCATTTGTCTTTCGGCACGATTGCGCACAGTGGTGGTTGACTGGCGCTGGACGACTTTTGATGGGATCGCCATGCGTTACAGCTAAAAGTCTTCATCGGCCTCTGTTCAAAAAACGAGAGGGCGATTCAGACATCAAGATGAATCACGCTAAATGGCCGGGCATCAAGATCCGCCATGGATAAAATTAAGAGGAAAGGCCGAGATATGCCTCAGGTTGACGCAGCCCAAAGTCATACGGGGAGCAATCAGCGTCCCGTTTCCAAGAAAATGCAGAAATATCGGTGGACCGCGCTGACTATTCTCGTCGTCAGCGGCACCATCAATTATCTGGATCGTGGAACCTTGTCCGTCGCCAATGTCGTGATTCGCCAGGAAATGGGGTTCTCGACCAAGGAAATGGGTCTTCTGCTTTCCGCCTTCGCCCTGCCCTACGCCTTTGCCCAATTGCCGATCGGTTTGTTGATCGACCGTTTTGGGCCTCGCCGGGTGTTGTCCATCGGGATCGCCGCCTGGTCGATCGCGCAGACGCTGTGTGGCTTTATCACCAGTTTTCCGCAATTCATCATGGCGCGGATGTTTTTGGGGGCGACGGAGTCTCCCCAATATCCTACGGCGGCGCGGGTGACGGCGAATTGGTTCAAACAACGGGATCGCGGCCTGCCGACCGGCGTTTTCAACACAGCATCGATGATCG
>DATNIV010000381.1:0-5062 GCA_035604255.1 Telmatospirillum sp.
TTTCGACCTGCTCGATTTGGTCACCACTTTGGTGGAGGCGTATGAAGCCGAGCATATTGAGATCCCCGACGCGCCGCCTGCCGAGGTATTGACCGTTCTCATGCGGGACCATGGCTTGACCCAAAACGACTTGCGCGTCGAATTTGGCGCGCAGTCGGTCGTTAGTGCGATCTTGAACGGCAAGCGTAAGATCACCGCTGCCCAGGCGAAGGCGCTGGGACGCCGGTTCTCGGTTTCGCCTGCCGTATTCTTGTGAGTGGCGAAATCTCTATCAGTCGATTGAGTTTGCCACTGGAACGACCGCCATGGGCGCTTTTTGCGCAGAGTCTCATCGGGAACGGATCTGTCATCCAAAGACCTATTTTGTAAACCAGAACAACAGTGAACTTTCATCACCCGTAGTAACGCGTTACACTGTCACGCGTTACATGTCGGAGGGGCATATGGCGAATACCGCTGAGCGAATGAAGGCCATGAGGGCACGGCGCCGGCAGAGCGGCCTGCGCGAAATTCGCTTGATCGTTCCGGATGCCAGGGCGGCTGCCACGCGGGAGCGAATCGCGGCGCAAGTGGCGCGCCTGTCGCCGGCATCGGAAAGCGACGTGTTGAGTTGGATCGAAGACGTGTCGGAATTCGATGAGACGCGGTGATGTCGTCGTCGTCGCCGTTAACGGCGAGTATGGAAAACCCCGCCCTGCCGTCATCGTGCAAACCGATGCTTTTCCTGACGGCCATGCATCGGTCATCATCTGTTCGACCACGACGGAACTTTCCGAGGCACCGGACTTCCGCATTACCGTCGAACCAAAACCCGGCAACGGATTGCGGGAAAAGTCGCAAATCATGGTTGATAAACCTGTCACGGTAAAACGCGAGCGGATCGGCCAAGTGATCGGCCATTTGACCGTCGAAGACATCGTCAAATTGGATACGGCGCTTGCTTTCGTGGTGGGCTTGGCTGACTGACAGAAAGGGAACCGGCAGTGGACAGTTATAGCGATGTTGGCATGTGGGTAGGCGGCGCGTTTGTCTGCATGACAGCGCTAAGAGTTTTTGTTGCATATCGGTTCGCCGTGGCTCTTCCACTTTGGCTTGCGTGGTTGCTACTGCGACTCCCGCGTGTGCTCGCATGGGCGAAAGTAGATATCGTGGGCTTCGGCCAGGGTCACGCCTATTTCAAAAAGTGGAGCAGCTACCCGCAGCCGTATCCACCAATGAAAGACCTGTAAGGGGAACCACGCAGCGCGTCGATTTCTGGCGACACGGCCTATCTGATGGCAATTGCCGCCAACACTATCGTCGATGGGTTGAGAATTGTCGGGTTCGACAATGAACGTGGCAAGGGTGATCACCAGCATAACGGAATGAGCGAAATCGCTTACGAGTTCCATGGCATTGATCCGTCATCTTCGCCGCGAGCCGGCGGTAAGTGTGAGGGCTCTTGCTTGCTCAACTCACTCCGCCAAAGCCTCCTCGCCTTCGTCCTCCCACCGGCAGATCCGGTTGCGCCCCTGGTCTTTCGCGCGATAGAGGGCCTGGTCGGCGCGCTGGATCATGTCGTCCCAGGACGCGTCGGGACCGGGGAAAGAGGCGATGCCGGCGGAGAAGGTGACCATCAGCGTCCGGTCGCGCGCCGTGATCGGTTGGGCGGCGAAGGACGCCCGCCACCGTTCGACCACGGCGGCCGCCAACGGCTCCTCCGTGTCGGGCAGCAGGATCAGAATTTCCTCGCCGCCGGTGCGGATGATGATGTCGTTCTGGCGGGCGTGGGTCTCCAGGAACCGGGCCACATTGCGCAAGACCTCGTCGCCGACCAAATGCCCCCAGCTGTCGTTCAAGCTTTTGAAATGGTCGAGATCGATCATCACCGCCGTCAGCGGCCGGCTGGCCGCCTCGGCCAGCAAGGCGGGCCTGACTTCCTCCAGGAAATGCCGGTTATGCAGTCCGGTCAGCAGGTCGCGGTTGGCCTGCTCGCGCAGCTTCATCTGCAACGCCTGATTCCGCGCCAGTTGTTCGGTCAGGCGGTGCTCGATCGTCTTGCGATGCGTGATGTCGGTCAGCACGATCACCCGGCCGATTGACCGGGTCTTGTAGGATAGCCGACGGATTCTGACCTCGAACTGGCGCTCGCCGCCATGATCGGACCGGATGCCGATTTCCCGGTTGCCATCGGCGGACTCCTCGGTCTCCGGGATCGGGATGGGCAACACCTCGGTCAAACATTTTCCCACCAGGGCGTGCGGCGCCGCCAGAAGTGCTGCGGCGGCATTCGCTTCGACGACATGGCCCTGGTCATTTAACACCATCACCGCGTCGGGCAGGGAATCCAGCAAGGGACGAAGCCCGATCGGCAGCAGGACGAACAGTTGTCGGCGGCTGATCAGCCAATAAAAGACCACCCCGGTCAGGATGAAGCTGAACGGGGTGGCGTCGAAGCCGAACGGCATGATCGTGCCGGTCAGATGGCCGATGTTGGCGATCCAGGGGAACAATAAGGCCAGCGCAAATCCGAAATAGTGGCGGCGATACAAGCGCGGCGCGCGTTGCGCGGTGTCGGCAACGGTCACCAGGCTGAACAGCATCAGCAGATAGAGAGCCACGATGATGACGTAGAACAGCGGACCATGGCCATAGATCACCGGCGCACCCGGCGCGTCGCTCGCCGGCGTGGTCGACAGATAGATCAAGCCGTGCCAGTCGTTGCTCAAGGCCATCGCCCAGACGACACCCAGGGCGGTGATCGACAGGATGGCGCTCCCGCGCGTGCGAAACCGATCCTCGCCCTTGCAATAGGCCCAGGCGAACATCGCGCCGAACAACGGCGTGCCGATGATGCCCGGCCACGCCATTTCGGCCCAAAACACCTTCGCGGTTAAGGCTGCCGCCATATTCTCGATCGACGCCGCGATCGACCACCAGGCCGCGCCAAGTTGACTGCAGGTGAATTCAATTTGACCCGGAAACGGCGGCAGCCGCCAGCCTCGCCACGCCAGCAGAAGAAGGGCCAAGCCACCGGACAACAGAATCAGTCCCGGCGGATTGAACGTCCAGGTCGGGGCGGTCGCGGAAATGCTCCCTCCATTCAGAACGGCGAAAATGGTGTCGTCACCCTCATTTTCCAGCTGTGCGCGGTCACCGGTCCGACGATTTCGAAAGCGGCGCTTTCAGGATCTTGGAATCCATAAACATCATGAAGTTCAATAAGTTATGACTGTATTTATCGATTGGGACATTCGGGAATCGCCGGTCGCGAAGGCCGTGGATTTCCCCGTCGGGACACTAGCGCGATTGGCCGGTGCCGACAAATCTTTCCAGGGAAAGATGTGGAACTTTCCGTGCTACGCTCTCTGATTGTATGCTTACGGTTGATTTTTCGTCGGGTTGGCGAGGGACGCATGCCGAAGCGCCGCGGTGGGCTCTCAGAGAGTCTCGCCGGCCAGCAAGTCCTGTAATTTCTTGGTGGCCCGGCTTTTGCGCGACAGCAAGGTGCCCAAAGGTTCATCCCATTGTTCGGCCAATTGCCGAAAGCTTTCGCCCTCGATCTCGATGGCTACCCACACCGCGCGTTCGGCGGGTGTGAGACGGGCGAGGGCCGCGGCGATCCGCTCGCGTTGCTGGCTTCCGGCAAACGCCCGTTCCGGATCGGCGGCGGGATCGGCGTAATTCATCTCCGCGCCATCATCGTGCTCGGCCGTTGCGGGAAAGGATGTCACGGGGTTCGCCCGGCGCCGGCGGAAGAAATCGGTGACCGCATGGGTCAGGGCCCGGAACAGATAGGCGGACAGGTCTTCGACTTGGGCCAAAAGGTCGGCCCGTTCGAACAAATGCAGCATGACGTCGGCCACGATGTCGTCCGCTTCGCCGCCGCCATCACCAGAGAGCTTGCTTTGGACGAAGCGGGTCAAGCGTCGGCGGTCGCGGTTGAAAATCTCGACCAGCCGATGCCTGCCGCCTGTCAGATCATCGCTCATGCGGGATCGTCGGGGCGTTTCGCGGTCCGCTGGTCATAGGCCCGGAACGCCGCTTCGCCTTCCTGATCCCACCATTCGGCGTAACGACCGACCGAACCCGCCCGATGTCGTCGCCCGAAAGGACCGCGATGATGACCATGGGAAAACCGTCCGGTGAAAAGTCTCGCCAGCAACAGCAAACCGACCGCTTGCCAGAATGTCAAAGCCGGCAAGGACGAGATCTCGGGCAGGATGGCGTTCCACAAAGCCATCGTCACATAACCGAGGAGCAAGGCGCAACAAGCGGCAATCACCACCCCCATGACCACATAGCCGATGATTCTGACCGGTTTGGGCATGGTATGCCAACGACTGTTGGGACAGCATTCATGAAACATGGTTTTGCCCTTCCTTAAGCGGCCGCAAGGCCGAGTCCTTGTTTTTTCAGGAGTTCGGCGACGCCGATGCCGAAATGAACGTAAAGATCGGCCGAATCGGGCAGCGGCAGCCAATAGTTGGTCACCGGGCCGCCAAGGTCCAGGGAGACCTCGCTGATTGCTTGCCGATCCTGCAAGGCCCGATCGGCTTTGCAGGACCGGCAATGGTTGGCGCCGCCTCCGCTCGGTGTGGCGCCGAAGCATTTCTCGCCTTCCTTGCGGCCGAATTGGCGTGCCACCGCGTTGGCGGCCAGCACCGTGCGATCCTTGTGCACCAGCAGGGCCGGTTCGGGAAACAGTTCCCACATCAGGTCAAACGCTTGCACATAGGCCGTTTCCGTCATCGGTATCCCTCGCAAAATCGCGTGTCATTCCCCTGATGACGGGCGGGGGCGGCACTTTATTGCGAGCGACGCAAAATTTTTTCGGCGAGGACGGAGCGGTATCGGGAAAAGCGGTTGCCGGTCATCGATTTCGACTTCGGCCAGGAGCTTTGCGATCAGGTGGCCAAGGAACTGGACTTTGTTTGTTCGTTCATGGGGGACCGGGGGACCATTATGGCGTCCAGCGACCGCGAGAGAATCGGCAAGGTTCATAACGGCGCGGCGCGAATCATGCGGGGCGAGGTCGATGAATTCGTCGCGACGGCGGAGGAGGCGGCCAAATCCTCCGGCA
>DATNIV010000382.1:0-3783 GCA_035604255.1 Telmatospirillum sp.
CCCGCGCACCATGGACCAACTCACCGGCTCCCAGGCGGCGTTGGACATCAAGCTCGACGATGCCGCCAACTCGCGTCTCTACTCCATCTGGCCCGGCCCCGGCGGCGAAGCTCCCGAAGCCTACGCCTGGTGAAACATCGAGCGCCACGCCACATGCCGCAACATCCCCGAGCACAGTAGAGTCCGTTCGATTGACGCTGCTGCGCCGACTGCATACCATCGCCAGCCCAGGCAGAATTTAAGGAGATGAATGTTCAACCTCGACCCGAATAAGCTGGATGGACGACTTTTGGACCGGACCGCGCGATATCTTGGCGCCGATCCCGCCTCCATTCCGCTCAACATGCCCGTCGCCATGCCCGGTCCCCCGGGCGGAGGTTACAACCGCTATCGTGAAATGACCCTGGAGGAAATGCTCCTGGAAAACAGGGTCCTGTTCCTCGTCGGCGAAATCAATCACATCAGCGCCAGTCGAATCATGATGCAGATGCTCTATCTCCAGAGCGTCAAGCGCGACCAGGACATCAACCTCTACATCAACAGCCCCGGCGGTGTGGTGGACGATACCCTGGCCATCTACGACATCATGAAATTCCTTACCTGCGAGGTCGCGACGTACTGCATCGGCCGGGCGGAGAGCGGTGGAGCGATCGTGCTCATGGCCGGCAAGAAGGGCAAACGCTTCATCCTCCCCAACGCCAAGGTCATGATCCACCAGCCGTTCGGCGGCGTTTATGGCCAGGCGGCGGATATCCAGATCCAGGCGGATGAAATCCTCAAGACCAAGGCAACCCTGATCTCGATCATGTCCCGCTGCACCGGCCAGGACATCGAGCGCATCCGCGAGGACAGCGAGCGCGATCGATTCTTCGATGCCAACCAGTCCGTGAAGTACGGCATCGTCGACGAGGTGCTGGGCGAGGATTCGCCCGCGGCCATTGCCGCCAGCGACGCGACCAAGCCCAAGTGAACGAGCGGCTATGCTCTATCTCAGCATCGATCATCCCGCGATTTCGTGTCACGATGTCGATCGGCAGGTCCAGTGGTATTGCCAGAACCTGGGAATGAAATTGATCGCCAGCGACGCCAAAACTCCGCCGAGCGTGCTGGTGGGTTACGAAGGCGAAGCGGCCATGATCGAGTTGATGCCGGTGAAGGACACCGGCCCCAATCCCGCCCAGACGCCGCGGTTTCAGCCGGGGCTTCGGCATCTGGCCCTGCGCGTCGGCGACTTTCAGGAAGCCTATCGCCGCTTGAAAGCCCTCGGCATCAAGTTCCTCTTCGAGCCGGTCGAAGCGGTCGGCGGCGGAACCATCGTCTCCTTCCGCGATCCGGAAGGGAATGAATTGCAGATTGTGCAGCGCACAGGGCTTGGCCCCGCGCCGCGGACAGGAAAAATGAAATGAGCGACAACACGCTGATTCCCATCGTCATTGAAAAATCCGGCCGCGGTGAGCGGGCCTACGACATCTATTCGCGATTGCTCAAGGATCGCATCGTGATCCTTGGCGGACCGGTCACCGACGACTCCGCCAACTCCATCATCGCCCAGTTCCTCTTCCTCTCCAACGACGATCCCAAGTCCGACATCCAGTTTTACATCAACTCACCCGGCGGCAGCATCTCGGCCGGATTGGGCATCATCGACACCATGCGCTTCCTCCGCTGCGACGTGGCCACCACCTGCATCGGCATGGCGGCGAGCATGGGGGCGTTCCTCCTGGCCGCCGGCAGAAAGGGAAAACGCGCCGTTCTGGCCAATAGCCAGATCCTGCTCCATCAGCCGCTGATCGGCGGCGTGCTGCAAGGCCCCGCGACCGACCTCGGCATCGAGGCCCAGCACATGCTCCGCATGCGCGACCGGATCTACACCATGATGGCCGGCTACACCGGGAAAACCCCGGAGCAAATCCATCGCGACTTCGATCGCAACAAGTGGCTTTTTGCCGAGGAGGCGATCGAATATGGCGTCGCCGATCACGTCCTGGAACGCGTCCCCGCCATTGTGGCCGCGGATCGTGACGAGGATTCCGATGAGGCCAAAGAATAGCAGCCCGTTCATCGCCCTTGCGATTTTGGCGGGACTGATGCCGGCCGGGTGCGGCAGCGCCCCGAACAAGGCCAACATCGAGCTTCGCAAGCAGAACCAACAGCTCCAGGCGCAGATCGAAGATCTGAATCGCCGCCACGACGCCGATCAAGCCACGCTTCGCGGCCTCCAAGCCGGCGCAACCACCATGCCCATCCTTCCCCAGGATCAGCTTGACCAGCTATTCACCACCGCCGGTTTGGAATTCGGCATCCTGACCGGCGGATATCATCCCACCCCCGCCCAGTCCGGCGACACCATGCTGAAACTTTACGTCGTTCCGATCGACCAGCAGGGCGACCGTCTCAAGGCCGCGGGTTCGTTTCACGTCGAGTTGTTCGATCTAGCGCTAAAATCCGACAACCGCCTCGGCACATGGGATTTCGATCTCCCGACAGCCAAATCCGACTGGAACGACGGCGGCCTGCTGGAAGAGTACGTTCTGGATTGCCCCTGGCAGACCGTTCCCCTGCATGCCAAGCTGTTAGCTCGTGTGACGTTCACCGATGCCCTGACGCATCGCGTATTCACGGTTGACAAGGAAGTGACCGTCGACCCGCCGCAGAAATAGCCTGCGTTTGTTTAGCCGCGTCCCTCGCGACGCGATTATGCTTTGGCGATCGTCCACACCGCCTCGTTATCCGCAATGATGGCGGCGCTGGCCAGGTCGATGAACAACCCGGATTCGACAATCCCCGCCCGCGTGCATAGTTTCAGATTCAAATCCTTCGGATCGGGGATTTCCGCGAATTTGCAGTGAAAAATGTAATTGCCGTTATCCGTGACGAAAATTTCGCCGTTGGCCTGGCGGCGAAGGGTTGGCACACAGCCCAGATCACGCAGGAACCGCTCGCTAGCCTCCACGCCGAACGGCGTCACCTCGACCGGCAGCGGCGATCTGGTTCCAAGTTTTGTGACCAGCTTGCCAGCATCGGCGATGATGACCAGCTTTGAAGAATTCTGGGCGACCAACTTTTCCCGCAACAGGGCGCCGCCGAGCCCCTTGATGAGCGTCAGGTCCGGTGCGATTTCGTCCGCCCCATCGACGGTCAGGTCGATTTTCGCCGTCTGGGCAAACGTGACGACCGGAAGCCCGGCGTCGCGGGCGAGTTTTTCGGAACCGATGCTCGTGGGGACCGTCCGCACGTCGCGCAGCTTTCCCGCCCGGACCGCCGCTCCCACCGCCTCAATAAAAAACTTCGCCGTCGAGCCGGTTCCCAGTCCCAGGATCATTCCATCCGTGACGTGCCGAAGCGCGGCTTGGCCCGCTCGTTGCTTTGCATCCATATCGCGAGGATAGTCGATGATGCCCGCTTGCACAAAGCCGCAAAAGCATGGCCTCAGATGACCGTCATTTTCCGCGTTCCGCCCGTCTTGCTCAGCAGGCGGATGCCGCCGATCGTCATGGATTTGTCGATGGCCTTGCACATGTCGTAGATGGTCAGCGCCGCCACCGTTACGGCGGTGAGCGCTTCCATCTCCACGCCGGTCTTGGCGGCGATGCGGGCGATCGCCTTGATGCGAAGTTTAACCTGCCCACCGCCGTCCCCTCCCAAATCGGGCACATCAAAATCCACCTCGACGCTTTCCACCGCCAGGGGATGGCACAACGGGATCAAATCCCCCGTCCGCTTGGCCGCCATGATGCCGGCCAGACGCGCCGTCGACAGCACTTCGCCCTTGGGGACCTTGTC
>DATNIV010000383.1:0-4203 GCA_035604255.1 Telmatospirillum sp.
CATGTCCGGAGCAGGGGCTTCGATCCAATCCACCTGGCCGGACAACAGGGCCGCCGTCCGGGTATTGGGGTCGGGAATCGGCATGAGGATGACCTTGTCGGTCTTGGGAATGCGGTTTTTATCCCAATAAGCTGTGTTGGGTTCCAACTGAGCCAGTTCGCGGGGAACCAGTTTGGTCAATTTGAACGGGCCGGTGCCCGAGGGTTGCATGGCGAACTTGTCCCAACTCCTGCCCAGCTTTTCCCACTGGGCCGGGCTCGAGAAGAACATCCAGGCCAATTCGTAGGGCATCCAGGCATCGGGGGCCTTGGTGTCGATTTCGACGGTGGCGTCATCGATCTTCTTGACCGCCTTGATCCCGGGGAAGCGTCCGCGAACGTTGCCGGACTGCTTGGCGTCGAACTGTGGAGACTGCTCGTTCAGCACCTTCTCGAAATTCCACACCACCGCGTCGGCGTTGAAGGCGGATCCGTCGTGGAAGGTGACGCCTTTGCGAAGATTGATGATCCAGCGGGTGTTGTCCTTGGGATCGACCACCCAGGAGGTGGCCAGGCCGGGGGTGAGGCTGGCCGGTCTGTCGGCCTTCGTCAGGTCCCAATTCACCAGGGAGTCGTAAATGGTGTAGCCGGTAAAGCGGTAACCCTCGGCACCGTTGTCCGGTTGGCCGGTGGTCAGCGGTATATCGGTTGCCGTCATGGCGATGCGCAGCGTGCCGCCAGCCCAGACGGGCGGCGCCGCCAGACCGAAGGTTAAAAACAGGCCTGCGAAAAGTGGTGCCAGTCGACGCATGGTGACTCTCCTAATACTTACGTTTTCTATTTCTCTGTCGTCGTTCCGAGGTTCGCGACCTTCTGGCGGCAGACTCGCTCCAGATGAAAATGCCGTCACTGCGAGCGACAGCGAAGCAGTCCAGGGCAGCCTGGCTCTCCGGATTGCCGCGTCGCTCCGCTCCTCGCAATAACGGCGTTTCCTTTCTAGCCGAAGGCGAAGCAATGACGGTTGAGTGCCGATTTGCGATTATCCGATTGAGGATCACGGGGCCACGCTCTCTGTGAGCGGGTGGAAACAGGCCAGTCCGCGCCCGAGCCGGCTGTCATAAGGGGGAGGGGCGGCACGGCATTGCGCGGACGCCTGACGGCAGCGATCGGCAAAGGCGCATCCAACGGGCAGATTGGCCAGATCGGGTGGCGCGCCGGGAATCGCTTCGAGGCGGCTGCCGCGCATATTTTGGGTCACCGTCGAGGCGAGCAGTCCCTGTGTGTAGGGATGGGCGGGAGCGCTGATGATATCGGCGATCGGTCCCTGTTCGATGATCCGTCCGGCATACATCACGGCGACGCGATCGGAGATTTCGACGGCGACGCCGATGTCATGGGTGACGAAGATGATCGATAGCCCCATTTCGCGCTGCAATTCGCGCAACAGCAGAAGAATTTGAATCTGCACCGTGGCGTCGAGCGCCGTGGTCGGTTCGTCGGCCAGCAGCAGCTTGGGCCGGCAGGACAGCGCCAAGGCGATCATCGCGCGCTGGCGCATGCCGCCCGACATCTCATGGGGATAGGCGTGATAGCGCTTGGCCGCCTGGGGAATCTGCACGCGGTCGAGCAGGCGGATGGCTTCGGCTTCGGCGGCCCTGGCGTCGATGCCGGTATGGCGGCGAATGGCCTCGCCGATTTGACGGCCGATGGAATAGACCGGATCGAAGGCCAACAGCGGTTCCTGGAAGATCATCGACGTCACGGCGCCGCGATAACGGCACAACTGCTCCTCGTCCATGCCCAGGATATCTTGTCCATCGACCTCGATTCGTCCGCCGTAGGTGGTGCGGCGTGGCGGATGCAAGCGGATCAGCGAGCGCAAGGTGACGCTTTTTCCGCAACCGGATTCGCCCAAGAGGCCCAGGACTTCGCCTGTGCCGACGGTGAAACTGACGCCATTGACCGCGTGAACGGGACGGGCGCCGCCGAAGGTCACGGTCAAGTCGGACACGGTGATGAGGTTGCTCATGGGCCGGTCCTTCTAGATCGCGTCGGGATGGCCGGAGGCCGGATCGGCCATCAGGCAGGCAACGCTGTGATCGGTGCCGACCACGACGCTGGGCGGGGCGATGCTGGCGCACACGGCATGGGCTTTCGGGCAGCGGTCGCGGAACCGGCATCCCGGCGGCGGATTGATCGGATTGGGCGGGTCGCCGGTGAGCGGCGTGCGTTCGGTTCGGTGATGCGGATCGAGCGAGGGAACGGCGGACAACAAAGCCTGCGTGTAGGGGTGTCGCGGGTGCCGATACACCTCTTCGACCGGCCCGACTTCAACCACTTGGCCCAAATACATCACCATCACATGGTCGCTGATATATTGGACGACATTGAGATCATGGGAGATGAACAGATAGGTCAGCTTCAGTTCGTCCTTCAGATCCATCAGCAGATTGAGCACCTGCGCCTGAACCGATTTATCGAGAGCGGAAACCGATTCGTCCAAGATGATCAGGCGTGGATTGAAGGCCAGCGCGCGGGCGATATTGACCCTTTGGCGTTGTCCGCCGGACAATTCGTGGGGATAGCGTCCGCCGAAACGGTTGGGCTCCAAGCCGACGCGGCCGAGAAGATCGCGGGAGCGTTCGACGGCCTCTTTGGCCGGGAGGCCATGAACCTGGGGCCCGAAGGCGATCGCCCGTTCGATGGTCATGCGCGGATTGAGAGAAGCGAAAGAATCCTGAAAAACAAGTTGAAGATTCCGCCTTAACTCCTTGATAGATATTCCACCGTGTGTGCCGACAGCCTCTCCATCAAAGATCACTTCTCCGTCGTCGGGTTCGATCAGCCGGGTCAATAGACGGGCCGTTGTCGACTTGCCACAGCCGGATTCGCCGACGATTCCCAAAGTGGTTCGTTTGGGGACGGTGATGTCGACACCGTCCACCGCATGAACGGCGCCGCGATTGCGGCCAAAAAGACTGGAGCCCAAGGGGAAATATTTGCGCAACCCTTTGACCAGCAGGATCGGTTGGGCCGGACCGCCGCGATCCTCGGCGGTGGGCAGCAGGAGGTCGGTACTCATTCCGTCACCTCCATGGCCGAACGAATGCCGTCGGCCATCAGGTTGAAACACATGGAGGTTATGAAGATCATCGCGCCCGGAAGGGCTGCGACCCAGGGATTGACGTAGATGGCGCTGCGCAAGGTGTTGAGCATCAATCCCCATTCCGGTTCCGGCGGTTTGACGCCGAGGCCCAAAAAGGACAAGCCGGAGGCCAGGATCATGCTGACGCTGACCAGACCGGTGGCATAAACGAATATCGGTCCAAGGACATTGCCCAGGATATGGACGCGGATGATGGTCAGGCTGGAGGCGCCGCTCATGCGCGCCGCCTCCACATAATCGAGACTGCGGACCTGGGTGGTGACGCTTTCGGCGATTCGGGTCAGTTGCGGGATGAAGATCAGGGTCAGCGCCAGGATGCTGTTGGAGACGCCCTGGCCCAGGGCGCCGGCGATGGCGACCGCCAGCAAGACGGACGGGAAGGCGTAGAAGACGTCGAGCAGGCGCATGATCGCCATATTGATCCGGCCGCCGGCATAGCCGGCGAAGATGCCGACCGTGCTGCCGATGACGAAGGCGATCAACACCGGCATGACGCCGATCAACAGAGACATGCGGCCGCCATAGGCCAGGCGGGCGATCATATCGCGTCCCAATTCGTCGGTGCCGAGAAGATAACCGGAGGACCCGATCGGCAGCAGACGGCGGATCATGCTGGTCTTGTAGGGATCGGCGCCGACAACCCAGGGGGCGAGAACGGCCAGAAGAAGGATCGCCAGCAGAATGAGGCCGCAGACGACGGTGACTTTTTCACGGCCGATCCGTCGGAGCACGCCGATCCAGTAGTTGCGCGATTGTGGTTTGGCGGAATCGGCGGGAGCCGCCGTTTGCGTGAGGATGTTCGACATGATGAGGGCTCACCCGCGCCGCATTCTGGGATCGATGAGCGGTTGCAGCACGTCGACCAGCAGATTGAGGAGAACGAAGATCAGGCAAAGAACCAGAATGGTTCCCTGCAGCAGGGGCAGATCGCGTTGGAAGATGGCGGTGTTCAGCAAAAATCCGCTGCCGGGCCAGGCAAAGACGGTTTCGACCAGAATCGAGCCGCCCATCAGATAGCCGAGTTGCAACCCCATGACGGCGAGCGCCGTCGGCGCGACG
>DATNIV010000384.1:0-10763 GCA_035604255.1 Telmatospirillum sp.
AAGCCGAAACCGCCGGAGCCGAAGCCGGAGCCGGTTCCCGACGTGCTGAAGGACGTCAAGCCGCCGCCGAAGAAGCCGCCACCGCCGACCAAGGATGATTTTGACAGTCTTCTGAAATCGGTCGACAAATTGCGCGACACCGCCAAGCCGGCGCCGGCGCCGCAACCGCAGCAGGCGACCGCCGGATCGAACAAGACGGTCAATTCGAATTCGAACATTCCGTCCGAACCGGTTAGCATGAGCGATAAGGACTACATCGCCGCTCAATTCCGCAAATGCTGGAATTTCGATCCCGGCGCGCGCGATGCGGGCAATCTGATCGTGCGTGTGCATGTGTTACTGAATTCTGACGGAAGCGTCGTGCGGGCTGACATTGTCGACGATCCGCGCTACTACTCCGACAACTACTTCCGGTCGGCGTCGGACAGCGCCAGGCGCGCCGTTTATACCTGTTCGCCGATCAAATTGCCGCCAGGCAAATATGATGCCTTGAAAGATCTTGTGTTGAATTTCGATCCCAGGGACTCCGTGCGATGAAATCTATTTTGTTGAAAGCCCTTAGCATTGTCGTGATGGCCGTGGCGTTCGCCGGTTCGCCGGTCAATGCGCAGGTGCAGATCGACATCAGCAAGCCGAATGTCCAACCGATGCCGATCGCGATCACCAGTTTCGCTGGCGTGACCGGACAGGAAGGCCAGATTGGCAAGGACATGGCCGGGGTGATCTCGGCCGACCTGGAGCGTTCGGGTTTGTTTAAACCGATCGATCCGAAAGCCTTCATTCAAACGGTGGAATCGTTGCAGGTGCAGCCGCGCTTCGCCGACTGGAAGGCGATCAGCGCCCAAGCCTTGGTGCAGGGGCGGGTGGAACAGACTCAAGACGGGCACCTGCGCGTCGAATTCCGCTTGTGGGACGTGTTCGCCGAAAACCAGATGGTCGGCCAAGCCTATAACGCCGCGCCGCAAGGCTGGCGGCGTATCGCCCATATGATCTCGGACGCCATCTACAAGAGAATCACCGGCGAGGATGGATATTTCGATACGCAGATCGTCTATGTGGCGGAAAGCGGGCCGCAGCAGAAGCGCATCAAGCGTTTGGCCATCATGGACCAGGACAGCGAAAATCACCGTTTCCTGACGGATGGTCAGGAGTTGGTGCTGACGCCGCGCTTCTCGCCCAACCAGCGCGAGATTACCTATCTGAGTTATTTTCAGAATAATCCTCGGGTCTACATTCTGCATTTGGATAGTGGTCGTCGCGAATTGCTTGGCGATTTCCCGGGAATGACCTTCGCGCCGCGGTTTTCGCCTGACGGCAACAAGGTGATCATGAGCCTGGCGCAGGACGGCAATACCAATATTTATGAAATGGATCTGAGGACAAGGCGCAACACGCGGCTGACCAACGACAACTCGATCGACACCGGTCCGTCCTACGCGCCGGATGGCTCCAAGGTCACCTTTGAATCCGATCGCAGCGGCTCCCAGCAAATTTATGTGATGAATGCCGATGGCTCGGGTCAAAGCCGCATCAGTTTTGGCGATGGCCGCTATGCGACTCCCGTGTGGTCGCCGCGCGGCGATCTCATCGCTTTTACCAAGTATAAGGGGCAAGAATTTTACATAGGTGTTATGCGTCCCGATGGCTCGGGCGAGCGTTTGCTGTCGCGCGGCTTCCTCGTCGAAGCGCCGACCTGGGCGCCGAATGGTCGTGTTTTGGCCTTTTGGCGGCAGACTCCCTCGGATTCTTCGGGACGAGGCGGATCGGTTAAACTTTATAGCGTTGACTTGACAGGCTACAACGAAAGACAGATCGTAACGCCGCTTGATGGTTCCGATCCTGCGTGGTCCCCCTTGATTCCCTAAAGCATCGTAAGTATATTGCGACCCCGAAAGGGAATTCAAACGGCTGCAACGGGTTCGCGAATCCTTGTATTTTGGAAGGCGTCACCTAGCAGCAGGTGAGGTTTTCCGGCCAAGTTCCATTCCATTCGATCCATCCTATTAAAGGGGGAGAGTAGTAAATGAAGATTCGTTTCTTGTGCATGGTTGCCGCCGTTGCTCTGCTGGGTGCTTGCAGCTCCGACGATACGGCCAATACGGGTGGCGCCGCCACCGCGACTGCTCCGATGACTGCTCCGGCGAAGCCGGGTGTGGTTCCGGGCAGCCAGGCTGATTTCGTCGCCAACGTTGGCGATCGTGTGTTCTTTGCTTTCGACAAGTACAGCTTGACGCCGGAAGCCAAGGATCAGCTTGGGAAGTGGGTTGCCTTCTTGAAGAAGTTCCCGAACGACCAGCTGGTTGTTGAAGGTCATGCCGACGAGCGCGGCACCCGTGAATACAACTTGGCGCTTGGCGAACGTCGCGCCAATTCCATTAAGGACTTCCTGGTGTCCCAGGGCGTCCAGGCGTCTCGCCTGAAGACCATCTCCTACGGCAAAGAGCGTCCGGCTGTTCTCGGTTCCAACGAGACCTCCTGGGCCCAGAACCGTCGTGGCGTTGGCGTGATCCAGTAATCGGGCTTTTGTCCGAACGCATCTCGCGTAAAGTTAGGGCGCCTGCCGGTTTCGGTAGGCGCCTTAATTTTGTCCACGGTTCCTGAGATGTGGTTATTTCCAGACGATGCCTTTAAGGCTATCGTTCGTTGGAACTGTGATTCGGGATCGGTGGCTGTCCCCCTATTTCTCATAGCCGTGCTTTGCATGCCTATGAGAAATAGGGGTTAAATGCCGCTGAACGTCGTTGTTATGAAAATTGGGCGGTTATCTTGCCGCTCTGGCACATTGAGAGGTTGAGCGTGCAAATCGTCATGCGTGCGGTGTTCGTTCTGGCTCTGGCCGCAGGGCTCTCTTTCCAGCAATCCGCATGGGCGCAGAGCGATCCGCGCGGACCGACTGTGATCACCTCTCCGGCGTTGGGTGGCGCCCGCCCGTCGGGATCGCTGAACGGCGATGCCTACAGTATGCTCGATGATCGCATCAGTGCGTTGGAAAGCCAGTTGCGTGATCTCACCGGGCAGATCGAGAAGGCGACCTTTGCCGCCAACCAAGCGGCCGCCAAGATGGACCGTATGCAGAACGACCTGGATTTCCGGCTCAAGGAGTTGGAAGGTCGGCAAGGCGGCGGATCGCCGGCGGCCAATGCGCCGGGCGGCGCACCGCCCGCCGCTGGAAAATCGCCGACCGATACCGGATCCCAAGGGCTGGGCGCTCCTCCGGGGGCTCTCCAGCATAATCCGGCGCAGGCGAATGCCGCAGCGCCGGCCGCCCCGACAGCCCTGGTCGGCAAGACGCCCCAGGAACAATTCGACTATGCCTTCGGGCTGCTGAAAAATTCCGACAACGCAGGGGCCTCCAAGGCTTTTCAGGCCTTCGTCGGTCAGCATCCGCAAGATCCGTTGGCCGGCAACGCGATGTATTGGCTGGCGCAAATTTCTTATTCGCAAGGCCAGTATGATCAGGCGGCCGTGACCTTCCTCGACGCCTATCGAAAATATCCGAAATCGGCCAAGGCGGGGGAGAGCCTGCTGAAGGTCGGGTTGTCGATGAGCAATCTTGGCAAGAAAAAGGAAGCCTGCGCCGCCCTGTCGCGTTTTTCCGCTGAGTTTCCCGATGCCGCCGACAATCTTCGGCGTCTGGCGGCGTCCGAGAAGCAAAAGCAGGGGTGCTGAGCGGGGTGCGGTCCTCTCCTCTTGATGCGGGAGATTTTGCAGCCCTGATGGCGCCTTTGGGACCGTTTGAAGCCGGAGCGGTCTTTGCCGTGGGAGTTTCAGGGGGCGCCGACAGTTTGGCGCTTTGCTTGCTTGCCCACCAGTGGGCGCGCTCGGTGGGTGGTGCCGTCGTGGCGCTGTCCGTCGACCACGGCTTGCGGGCCGAATCGGCGGCGGAGGCCCTGCAGGTTGCGGCTTGGCTGACGCCCTATGGCATTGCTCATCATATTCTGCGGTGGAACGGCGAAAAGCCATCCTCCGGCATTCAGGCGGCGGCCCGCGAGGCGCGTTATGCCTTGATGCGCGACTGGTGCGCCGCCAAGGGACTGCTCTATCTGCTGCTGGCTCATCATCAGGACGACCAGGCGGAGACCTTTTTGCTGCGTCTGGCGCGGGGCAGCGGCGTCGACGGACTCGCCGCGATGGCGCCGCGGACGGCGCATGCCGAGATCACCTTGTTGCGTCCCTTGCTCGACGTGCCGCATGCCCGTTTGGTCGCGACATTGCGCGCCAAAGGGCAGCCGTGGATCGAGGACCCGTCCAATGCCAGTCCGGCGTTTCAGCGGGCTCGGTTGCGCCAGAAAATGCCCGCGCTGGCCCAGGAAGGACTGGGGGGCGGCTGTTTGGCGGCGACCGCCCGTCGATTGCGGCGCGCGCGCCACGCCTTGGACTGCGCCACCAATGAACTGATGGTGCGAGCGGTGACTCTCGATCATCATGGGTTTGCCTGGTTGACCATGGCTGATGTGAGGCGTGCGCCGGATGAGATCGCGCTTCGTCTGATCGCGCGCTTGTGCCGGACGCTCGGCGGCGCTCTTTACCCGCCTCGTCTTGATCGGTTGGAACGGCTGTATGGCGAACTTCTGGCCGGTCTTGGCGGACGGCGGACGTTTTCCGGATGTCTGATCGTGCCCAAAAAGCAGGGGTTGCTGGTCTGTCGCGAAGTCGCGCGACTCAGTCCGAGTCTCCCTGTTCGCGCCGGCGACAGCGTATTCTGGGATGGCCGCTTCACGCTTCGCCTGTCAGGACAGGGGGAGGGTCGGATCGATGGCCTTGGTCATCGGGGGTGGCTTTCCATTCAGGATGCGGTCGGAACCACGAGTCTCCCGAGGGAGGTTTTGCCAACTTTGCCGGCGGTTGTCGATCATCATGGTATTTCCGCCGTTCCACACCTAGGATATAGAAGGAAGGCCGATTTGGGCTTGGGAGTCGAGCAGGTGCATTTTACGCCAGCAAACCCGCTCACCCTGGTATGAATTTGTCTTGTTTAGGTCTCGGATTGCATTATCTGTAGACGGTGCGGTGCGATGGGGCCGGTGGTTTGGTCGACGTCGCTAATGCCCATCGAGGGATCGTTGTATGAATTTTAGCAAGAATCTGGTGTTGTGGGTGATCATCGCCGTGTTGCTGGCGGCTCTGTTCAACCTGTTTCAGAATTCGACCACGCCGCATGGCAACACCAGCTATGCCTACTCCGATTTTTTGACTGAGGTCGAAAACGGGCGTGTCGCCGATGTGACGATCCAGGGCGAGTCGATCAACGGCCACTTTACCGACGGACGCACCTTCGCCACCTACGCGCCGCCGGACGCCGCCTTTGTGCCGAAGCTGCGCCAAGCCAATGTGCGCATTTCGGCCATGCCGAAGAGCGAGGAATCGCAGACCTTCTGGAACTACATCCTGTCATGGTTCCCCATGCTTCTGGTGGTTGGCGTGTGGATCTTCTTCATGCGCCAGATGCAGTCGACCGGTGGCAAAGCGATGGGGTTTGGCAAGAGCAAAGCCCGTCTGCTGACCGAAAAAGCCGGCCGCGTGACGTTCGAGGATGTCGCCGGCATCGACGAGGCCAAGCAGGAACTCGAGGAAATCGTCGAATTCCTCAAGGATCCGCAGAAATTCCAGCGGCTGGGCGGCAAGATTCCCAAGGGTGTGCTGCTGGTCGGTCCCCCCGGCACGGGTAAGACCCTGTTGGCGCGCGCCATCGCCGGCGAAGCCAATGTGCCCTTCTTCACCATCTCGGGTTCCGATTTCGTCGAAATGTTCGTCGGTGTCGGCGCGTCCCGTGTCCGCGACATGTTCGAGCAGGGCAAGAAGAATGCGCCTTGCATCATTTTCATCGACGAAATCGATGCTGTCGGCCGTCATCGCGGCGCCGGCTTGGGCGGTGGCAACGACGAGCGCGAACAGACCCTCAACCAGTTGCTGGTCGAGATGGACGGTTTCGAATCCAACGAGGGCGTGATTTTGATCGCCGCGACCAACCGGCCCGACGTTCTGGATCCGGCGTTGCTGCGACCGGGCCGTTTCGATCGGCAGGTGGTGGTTCCCAATCCCGACGTGCTCGGCCGCGAAAAGATCCTCAAGGTTCATATGCGCAAGGTGCCGTTGGCCCCAGACGTCGAGCCGCGGACGATCGCGCGTGGAACGCCCGGTTTCTCCGGCGCCGACTTGGCCAACCTGGTCAATGAGGCGGCCCTGTTGGCGGCGCGAGCCGGCAAACGGGTTGTGACCATGACCGAATTCGAGGCTGCCAAAGACAAGGTGATGATGGGGGCCGAACGGCGTTCGATGGTGATGACCGAAGAGGAAAAGCGGTTGACCGCGTACCATGAGGCTGGTCACGCCATTGTCGCTTTGCATGAAGTCGAATCCGACCCGATCCACAAGGCGACCATCATTCCGCGCGGACGTGCGCTGGGCATGGTCATGCGGTTGCCGGAAGGGGATCGCATCTCGATTTCGCGGGCGAAATTGAAGGCCGATCTTGCCGTCGCCATGGGAGGGCGTATCGCCGAGGAATTGATCTTTGGCGTCGACAAGATCACCACCGGCGCGTCGTCGGATATCAAGATGGCCACCGATATGGCGCGGCGCATGGTGACCGAATGGGGAATGAGTGAAAAGCTCGGGCCGCTGACCTATGGCGAAAACGACCAGGAGGTCTTCCTCGGCCATTCCGTCGCCACGCACAAGAACGTCTCGGAAGCGACCGCCAAAACCATCGATGAGGAAATCCGCGGCATTGTCGATACGGGATATGCGCGGGCGCGGAAGACCTTGACCGATAATCTCGACAATCTGAACACCCTGGCCCAAGGGTTGCTGGAATTTGAAACGCTCTCCGGCGAAGAAATTCGGCAATTGCTGCGGGGCGAAACCATTGTGCGCGACTCTGGTTCGGATGAGCCGGGCGCCAAGACCAAGGAGCCGCCGCGTCGTTCTTCGGTTCCGACCAGCGGTGTTGGTGGCCAGCCCGGTTTCGGTCCGGGGGCGGAGCCGCAGCCCGGTTCGTGACTTGTGACGACCTCTCTGACCCTGGAAACAAGTCCCGCTTTACCGCGGGGCTTGTTCTTTGTCGGCGGCGATAGCGGGCCGGAGGGCCGGCTTTACGTCGGTCCGGCGGGAATCGTCGCCGGGGCCACTGCGGCGGCCGCCCTTGCGTCCGGCCAGGCGTGGTCTTTGGCGGGCGGTTCGTTGGCCTTTTCCGCTTGCAGCGTATTGTTGCGCCACGCCAACCAAGTGATTGAGGCGGCCGCTCCCTTCTGCGATGTCCTGGATTGGTCCGAGGCGGAAGGGGGGGCTGTGTCCCGTCATGTGGGGACGCTGCTGACGCGCTTCGGTAAAATCCGCCCCCCATTCGCCGGTCTCGCCATGGATCGGCCGCGTGTCATGGGCATCGTCAATGTGACCCCGGACAGCTTTTCGGACGGAGGGCGCTTCTTCGATACCGAGGCGGCGATCGCTCACGGGCTGACACTCCTCGAGGCGGGAGCCGATCTCCTTGATGTCGGCGGCGAATCGACCCGGCCCGGGGCTGAAGAGGTCGCCGCGGACGAGGAAATGCGCCGCGTCGTTCCCGTCGTCCGGGCGTTGGCGGAGCGCGGCGCCATCGTGTCCGTCGACACCCGGCATGCCAGTGTGATGGGCGCCGCTGTCGAGGCCGGCGCGGCGATTATCAATGACATCACGGCGCTTTCCGGCGATCCCCAGTCCGTTTCGGTGGCGGCAAAAAGCGGGGCATCGGTGGTTTTGATGCACACAAACGGCGATCCGCGGATTATGCAACAGGATCCGCATTACGCATTCGCCCCTCTCGATATCTACGACTATCTGGCGGGGCGGCTGGACGTTTGCCGCGCGGCTGGCATTCCGGACGAGCGGTTATGCGTCGATCCGGGCATTGGTTTTGGTAAAACGGTCGCGCATAATTTGCAGATCATGGCCCGGCTCGGCCTGTTTCATGGCCTGGGCGTGCCTGTGCTGTTGGGGGTTAGCCGGAAGGCCTTCATCGGCAAGGTGTCGCGCGGCGAACCGGCGAGCGAACGCTTGGCCGGATCGCTGGCGGCGGCGTTGCAAGGCGTGGAACAAGGAACACAGATCTTGCGGGTCCATGACGTCGCCGAGACGGTTCAGGCCGTCGCCGTCTGGCGCAGCATAAGAAATGGCGGCATCGCTTGACAAGCCGCCGTCTTTACGCCGGTTCCAGGATGTGCACCGCGCGGTTGGCGATCAACGCCCGGGTCATTTCCGCATAGGCTGTCATATGGGGCGCTTTGGCATGTGCCGCGAGCGCTTCGAGACTGTCCCATTTTTCGATCACGACGAATGTGTCGGGACCGAATGTCGCTCCGGTGCCTCCTTTTGCATCCACGGCCGGGCCATATTCGATGCAGCCCGTTTCGGCGAGGACCAGAGGGATGTTGCGGTGAAACATCTCAAGCACGTCGGGCCGCATACCGGCCTTGGTGGTAATGATCGCGACGACATGGATCAATTGACATCTCCTTGGTTGCACGCCCCTATTTCGATATGGTCCGATATCTGGCCCATCATCGCTAGGCATTTTTGCCGTGAGGGGCGATTTGCAAATGTCAGAGAAAAATCTCCAGATGGCACAAGTGATCAGTTAAGGATACGGTGAAACTTGTCACACTTGCCACAGTGGACCATTATTTGAACGCGCGTTTTCATATTTCGAGTTGGAGTGTAAATAGGTGACCACAGGAACCCTTGATCGTGGGTTGGCCATTCTTGAATTCCTTGCGGCGAACGCTCCCGGTTTGCCAATGCATGAAATCGGCGATCGGTTGAACATTCCGCGGAGTGCGACCCACAGACTTCTGATGGAACTCATTCGGCTCGGATATGTGCGCCAGCAAAAGGAATATGGCGAATATACCCTGACACTCAAACTTTGCTCTCTCGGTCTGTCCCAGTTGTCCGGGATGGGCGTGGTGGATGTTTCCCAGCCGATTCTCGATGAACTTGCGAAGATTTCCGGTGAGGTCGCGAGATTGAGCGTGATCGACGGGGATCAGTTGGTTTGGGTGGCGAAAGCGCAAGGCGCCTCTTCGGGATTGCGATTCGATCCCGATATGGGCGGTGTTGTCGAACTGATTTCCACGGCGTCCGGACATGCCTGGCTGTCCAGCCTGACCGAAGAGGCGGCGCTGGAACTGGTGACCAAGCAGGGCGGATTCGTCCAGCATGCCGACGCGGGGCCGAATGTGCCGCGGACGGTGCAGGATTTGCTCAAGATGCTTCACGAGGCGCGGGTTCAAGGGTTCAGTATCGTGAGCGAGGCCGTTCATCTGGGGATCGCGGCCGTGGCCGCTCCGATAAAACATCCCTTGTCGGGACAGGTGATCGGCGTCATTTCCGTGGCCGGACCGCATCTGCGATTGACCGACGAGCGGTTGGCGGAGTTGGGGCCGATTGTTGTCGCCTCGACCAAGGATTTGGCGGTGGCGTGCGCTGGCTCGCCGTTCCTCAAGCGGGCGATTGCGGCTGCTCACCAAGGAGCGACCGCCGTTGCGGCGTCGGCCAAGAAAGGCCGGAAGGCAAAAGCATGATGTCTCTTTGTCGTCATCACGATGATGTTGGTTCGTTGACGCGCGGAAACATTTTTAAAATGCCGTCACGTTCCTTTCGGACAACGCTGAACATGAGTGAAACCGTACTTTTCACCAATCGATTTTGGCGCGCGTAATATAGAAAGACGGAGTGAAGCGATGCTCGGGTTCCATAATAAAAGCTACGACTATTTGGATGAGCCTTGCAATATTACTGGGATTGAATTCATCGAATTTACTGCGTCAAATGTCGCCGATTTTTCAAAATTGCAGAAGGATTTCGAGGCGCTTGGGTTTACGCATATTGCGCAGCACCGATCGAAGGACGTTCTGCTGTTTCGCCAAGGCGGAATCAATCTGATCCTCAACCGCGAGCCGTCTTCGTTCGCCCATTCTTTCGGGACGGTGCATGGAACATCGGTGTGCGCCTTGGCATTTCGCGCGTCCGACGCGGTCAGGCTGCATGACAATGCGGTGCGCCAGGGGGCTCAGGATTATCGTGGCGCCATCGGGCCGGGGGAGATGCCGATCCCCTGCATCCGCACGATATCCGGTCGTCTGATTTATCTCATCGACAATCGGGATTCGGAAAAACCGTTTTACGATATCGATTTCCTGCCGACGTCGACGCCTCTTGGCGCCGATGATCTGCAATCGGTGGATCATATTTCACAGTCCGTGCGGCAGACCGAAACAAAAAAATGGGTGCGGTTTTATAGCCGGTGCTTTGGATTTCATGTGATCGAGCACAACAGTATCGTCGATCCAAAGGGATATGTTCTCAGCACTGTTGTGGCTGATCCAAAAAGAAAAATTCAGTTTTGCTTGAATGAGCCGGTTGATGACGGGACTGATTGCGAAAAGTTTATTCGCGAGAATTTCGGTGAAGGCATCCAGCATCTGGCATTTTCGACAGATAACATTTTCGAGTATCTGGACAAAGCGAATCAGCGCGGCCTCAATATCCTTCCTATCCAGTATAGTTACTATGACGGCCTTCTCAGTGAGGGATACAGCGCGGAGCTCGTGGCGAAACTCTGTCATTACAATGTGATGATCGATACCGAGGGGGGTGGACAATTCCTGCATGCCTATGTGGAACCGCTCAACGGCCGTGTCTTTTTTGAAATTGTCGAACGCAAGAATCATCACGGGTTTGGGCGCCACGATGTGACGGCGCGTCTCATGGCGCAAAAAGGCGTG
>DATNIV010000385.1:0-7961 GCA_035604255.1 Telmatospirillum sp.
CGACATCGGCGCGGTCACCAGCTTTGTCGGATTGGTCCGCGGCGACGAAGGCTCGGCAATGACTCTCGAACATTATCCGGGCATGACCGAACGCCAACTGGCGGCCATCGAGACAGAGGCCCGCAATCGCTGGCCGGTCGACGACGTCCTGGTCATTCATCGCTATGGACGATTGACGCCTGGTGACCGCATCGTTTTGGTGGCGGTGACGTCGAGCCATCGCGCCGCCGCTTTCGCCGCTTGCGAATTTCTTATCGACTGGCTGAAAACCCGCGCGCCATTCTGGAAATTGGAAGACGGTCCGGACGGTCAGCATTGGGTCGAGGCCAAGGACGACGACGAAAACCGCGCCGAGCGCTGGCAGACCTGAGAACCACTTGCGGTTCCGCCTTGTGGTGTGAAGCATGGATGAATTTGAACTGTTCAAACGTCTGGGCATGGCGCTGGCGATCGGCCTTCTGCTCGGTGTCGAACGCGGATGGCAGATGCGCCAAGCGCCGGAAGGCGGGCGCATCGCCGGCATCCGCAGCTTCGCGCTGATCGGTCTCCTCGGCGGCATCTGCGGGCTGCTGGGCAAGGAAACCGGCGCCATCGCCCTGGCGGCCGGGTTCAGCGCCCTGGCAGCGCTGGTCACCGGATTTTTCGGCGGACTGGCCTCGTCGACGGCCTTGACGCTGTCCTTCAGCCGGATGGGCCACGACATTCCGGCGACGCAGCGCCTGTTGGCCGCCGGCGTGGCGGTGGCGGCCGGCGTCATGTTCCTACGCATCCTGCTGATCGTCGGCATCCTCGACTTGGCGCTGCTGCCGGTTCTGGCGATCCCCATGGGAGTGATGGCGGCGACGTGCTTCATCGGCGCCGGCGTGCTGTCCCTCGACCGCAGCGGCGGCGGGGCATCCGGCCCGGCGATTCTCCCCAATCCCTTCGATCTGGGCACGGCGGTGAAGTTCGGCCTGCTCATCGCCGTCATCCTGATCCTCACCCATCTGTTCGAACAGCAGTATGGACGGGACGGCGTTTATACGGTGGCCGCCGTCTCCGGCCTGGTCGATGTCGACGCCATCTCGGTGGCCTTGGCCCGCCTTGCCCGCCAAAGTCCCGACAAATTGGAAATTGCGGCGCATGGCGTGATCATCGCCGCCTTCGTCAACACCGCCGTCAAAGGCGGCATCGTCATCTTGCTGTGCGGTGGCGCCATGGCTTGGCGCGTCGGAATCGTCTTCGCCTTGTCCCTGATCGCCGGCGGCCTCACGCTGGCGATCTAGCCTGTATTTCTCACACTCGCGTCGTCGGCACGGAGAGAAATACGGGCTAGCCGATCCAAAACAATGGCCTCCGGTGCGTTCTTCGCACCCGGAGGCCATCAACACTGTCCCGACAGGCTAGCTCCTCAGGACGAAACCGTTTCGCTGATCCGACTGGGCTGTAGCGTTGTCGTCCAACCATGCGGATCGCTGGTTTCGCCATATTGGATACCGACGATCGCGTCATAGAGCTTCTGCGTCAGCGGCCCGATCTTGCCGCCATTGATCGTCACCTTCTCCTCTTTGTAACCGAGTTCGCCGACCGGCGAGACGACCGCCGCCGTGCCGGTTCCCCACATTTCAACCAATGTCCCGTTTCGCGCCGCGGCCATCACGTCGTCGATCGCGATCCGGCGTTCCGACGCGCGGAGCCCCCAGTCGCGGCACAGAGTCAAAATCGAATCGCGGGTCACCCCGGCCAGGATCGATCCACCGAGCGGCGGTGTAATGATTTCATCGCCGATCTTCACCATGATATTCATGGTTCCAACCTCATCGAGATAGCGATGCTCGACGCCGTCCAGCCACAAGACTTGGGTGTAGCCAAGCTTCTCCGCTTCCTTCGCGGCAAAGATGCTGGCGGCGTAATTTGCCGCCGTCTTGGCCGCGCCAAGCCCGCCCTTCACCGCCCGGACGTATGCATCCGTGGCCAAAATCTTCACCGGATTGATGCCTTCGGCGTAGTAGGGCCCGACGGGCGACATGATCAGGAAGTAGGTGTAGGTTTTCGCCGGATGGACACCAAGGAACGCCTCCGAGGCGATCACCGCCGGGCGAAGATAGAGAGAGGTTCCGCGTTTCGCCGGAACCCAGGCCTGATCGATGCCAACCAGAGCGTTAAACGACTGCAGGATCATCTCGGGATCGAGCGTCGGAATGCACAAATATTCGCAGGACCGATTGAGACGGTCGGCATGCTTGGCGGCGCGAAAGAGGCGAATGACGCCATCACGACCGCGATAGGCCTTCAAGCCATCGAATACGGATTGCGCATAGTGCAGAACGGACGTCGCCGGATCGAGAGTAAACGGCTGATAGGGCAAAATTCGCGGATGATGCCAACCTTGGCCTTCCGTATAATCCATGCAAAACATATGGTCGGTAAAGACAGAGCCGAACGTCAGATCATCGTCAGCGGGGCGTACCTTCGGCTCAGCGGCGCGGGTAACCGCGATCTGAGTGGGAACGGGCTTTCCGTCGAACCAGACGAAACCGTCACGACCATCGAAAGGGGCCAAAGCCATTTCAGGAGTTCCTTGGAATAAGTTAGAAAATTACCGATTACGGTTGCAACGAGTAACATTCCTAAGGCATATATGTCAACATGACTGACATAAAATCCGGTATAAATCTCCTCTTTCTGCGCGAAGAGGAACTGCGGCAAGGCATCGAGCTGCTCTATTTCGCTTATCGCGGCTTTACCGAAGAGCCGGACGCGATCTTGGCGGATTATGGGTTCGGACGCGCCCACCACCGGGTCATTTATTTCGTCGGACGCCGTCCTGGCATCACCGTCAGCGAACTTTTGGCGACGCTGCGCATCACCAAGCAAAGTCTGTCGCGCGTCCTCGGCCAGTTGATCGCGGAAGAATTCATCACGCAAACGACCGGCGCCCGTGATCGTCGTCAGCGGCTGCTGGAACTGACCGCCAAGGGGATCGAACTTGAGAGATCGCTCACCGAAAAACAGCGCGCGCGCATTGCCAGGGCTTATCGCGAAGCCGGGCCGGATGCGGTGGAGGGCTTTCGCAAGGTCATGTTAGGGTTGGTCGAAGACTCGGACCGCCGTTCCTTTACGGCGGGAGGCGACTCTGCGCGGGAAAGGGGATAAAGGATGGATGGGCAACCGCATATTCTGGTTGTCGACGACGACACGCGCCTGCGCCAGCTTTTGAACAAATATCTGACCGAGAACGGATATCTGGTCTCGACAGCGGCCGATGCAGCCCAGGCCCGTGGCCAACTGGACGCCATGACCTTCGACCTGATCGTCCTCGATGTGATGATGCCCGGCGAAAGTGGTCTGGCCCTGACAAAAAGCCTGCGAGCCGACAATCCCGTCCCGATCCTGTTGCTGACCGCCATGGGGGAAACCACCGACCGGATCAATGGCCTGGAAATGGGCGCCGACGACTACCTGACCAAACCCTTCGAACCGCGGGAACTTCTGTTGCGCATCAACAGCATTCTGCGGCGCTCCGCACGCGACGCTCCGGACGAGCCGCGACAATGCCTGTTCGGGCATTTCATTTTTGATTTGGCCCGAAACGAGTTGCTGAGCAGCGGGGAGGCTGTGCATCTGACGTCAGCGGAAGCGGCCTTGCTCGGGGTCTTGGCCGGGAGCCCCGGCGAAACGCTGTCCCGCGAAGATTTGGCGGCGAAAACCGGCAACAGCGGTAATCTGCGGACGGTCGACGTTCAAATCACCCGCCTCAGGAAGAAAATCGAAGAAGACCCTCGGCTGCCGCGTTACCTGCAAACGGTGCGCGGACGCGGCTACGTGCTGTGGACCGACTGAAATGGCGCCCCTGTCCCCGTCGACATGGATCAAGGCGATCCTCCCCAAAGGATTGTTGGGACGCTCCCTGCTGATTTTGGTGTCTCCGCTGATTATTCTGCAATTGGTCTCGGCCTATGTGTTCTACGGTACCCATTGGGACATGGTGACACGCCGTCTGGCCGGCGGACTGGCCGGAGATGTCGCCGCGGTCATCGACATGATGCGAACCTTCCCCGGCGAGCGCAATCGCGCCACCATCTTCGCCGTCGCGTCGAACGCCCTGGATCTGAAGGTAACGCTCGAGGACGGCGGCATCCTGGAAGCCACCGGCCTGAAGGGCGCGGATCCGGGTGCCAAACTGGATCTCAGCGGACACAGCCTGGAAGGCAATCTGGCCGGAGCGCTCACCGAGCGCGTCGGCAGACCGTTCTATATCGATACGGAGTCGCTGGAGCGGGAAGTTGAAATCAAGGTCCAACTTTCCGATGGCGTGCTCGATTTTCGGGCATCGCGCAAGCGCCTTTACAGTCCGACCACCACCATCTTCGTGCTGTGGATGGTCGGCACGTCTCTTTTACTGTTCGGCATCGCCACGATCTTCATGCGCAATCAGGTCCGTGCCGTGCGCCGCCTGGCCGCCGCCGTCGATAATTTCGGCAAAGGACGCGATATTCCGAATTTCAAGCCGCAAGGCGCCGCCGAGGTTCGCCAGGCGGCGGCGGCGTTCGCGCGCATGCAAGACCGGATCAAGCGGCAAGTCGGCCAGCGAACCGAAATGCTGGCCGGAGTCTCCCACGATCTCAGAACGCCGCTCACCCGCATGAAGCTGGAACTGGCGATGGCCAAAGGCGAAGGCATCGCCGAACTCAAGGAAGATGTCGCCGATATGGAGCGGATGATCGAAGGTTATCTGGCCTTCGCCCGCGGCGAAGGCAGCGAAAAGAGCAGCATCACGGATCTGGTCGCCCTGCTGGAAGATGTGGTCGGCAAACTCCGCCGCGACGGCGGGCAAATCGATCTGCATTGCGAGGAAGAGATGAACTTGTCGCTCCGGCCAATGGCGATCAGCCGGTGCCTGACCAATCTCATCGGCAACGCAGTGCGCTACGCCGATCATGTCTCGGTACGCGCCGGCCGCCGCGAGGATGCCGTCGACGTGATTATTGACGACGACGGTCCGGGCATTCCCGCCGATCGCCGCGAGGATGCCTTCAAGGCCTTTGTTCGCCTGGAAGGCTCGCGCAATCCGAAAACCGGCGGTGTCGGCCTTGGGCTGACCATCTCACGCGACGTGGCGCGCGTGCATGGCGGAGAGATCCTGCTCGAAGATAGTCCTCTTGGCGGGTTGCGTGTCCGTTTGCGATTGCCCCTGTAAGCATTTGTTCGGAAATAACGACGTCATGTCTGAACAAACGCGAAGCCCGAGCGGCGCCTGAGCCATGGCGGACGCGAAGGCGTCCGCCATCACTTGAAGACTCTTAGGGCCCGTCCGGAAATGACGCCGTTATTTCTGAACGGGTCCCAAGCATCGTCAATCGGCATATTGGCGCGTGCTTCGACACTCTTCTCAGGCTATCCTGCCGGCGAATGATTTCCACGAAAGCGTGATCATGGCCACCCAACCCAACAGTTCCCCCGCCAAATCCGACGATCCCGATGTCCTTGCACGGCGGGAAGTGACCCGCATGCTGAAAGGACCGGTGGCGGCGAAGTTCCAAAGCTTGATTCCGCCCTTGGCCGGACTTCCCGACCCCTATAAGACGGTCATGGACTCGCCGGAATTGCTCGACGCTTGTTTCAAGCTTTTCCGGTTGAAGCGCGACGCTTTCGCGGAGTTCCTGGTTGACGCCAATGACACTCCGGTCGGTGACGAAGACGTGCGGCTGAAATGCGGGCGCTCGGTCAATGAAATCATTGGGATGGCGGTCCGAACCGGAATGCGCAGTTACGCCGAAACACATTTCGGCGACCCGATCACGCCGCCCAAGGTTAAATCGGCGGCGCCGCCCGCTGCGAAGAAACCGGCGGCGAAAGGCCGCTTCAAACTGATCAACATCGAGAATCTTTCTGGCCTCTTCAAACGCAATTATGGCCAACCGAAGCCGCTGCCTGTCGGACAAACCAATTCCGGGCGGTTCTACGCCTCAATCAAGGACAACCTCGATTACGACTGGCAGGTGAAGTTCTTCCCCATCTATGTCGAGATTCCGCCGCATGTTTTTGATCGATTGGGCATCGGCATCACGCGCATGGACACCGAAGAGCGCTTGCAGCTTTTGGCTCAAATGGCTCTCACCGACATCGGCAAGGCGGAAAGCGCCATCAAAGAGCCAGCCCTGTTTCGAGAGATGATGGAACACAATGTCTTGGCGTCCTCCACGGTTTCTCATCTGGGGGAGGAAGGCTTCGAAAGCGTGCATGGCGCCCTCGAACATCTCACCCCCCAGAAAAAGTGGGACGTTCTCGCCAACACGGATACGGCGATCCGCCTGCATGAAGACAAGCGCATCACCAAGAACGATATCGCCGCTCTGGCCGAATATCTGGATATGCTGAACGAATATGCGTTGGACGCGATCTTTGATCTGAAACTCAATCGCGATCAGATGCAGATGTTCTTGAAGACCGCCGATGAGAATCTCGGTCATCCAATGTTTCTAGCTCTTTTCGGGCCGATCCAGACCGTCATGCCGGACGACCATGACGAACAGCAAAAGATGCGGCGCTATCAGACCTTTACCCAGACGGCACTACGCAGCTTGGTTTCCGCCGTCAAACAACTCGACGATGGCCTCCGTAAGTCGGGCGGCGGCGGGTCCATCGAGGAATGCCTGGCGACGGTGTGCCGTACGCGGCGAATCGATTTGGAAAAAGAGATCAAGAAACTGGCACCAAGCTCGCTTGGCGTTTGACCCCAATGCCGGTCACATAAGAGAGTCTCGTCATTGCGAGGAGCGGAGCGACGCGGCAATCCAGAGTGCCAGGCAGCCCTGGACTGCTTCGCTAATCGCTCGCACTGACGGAATTTACGCGAGCAGCATTTCTGCTTAACCCGTATTTACCGTCTCAGCGCTTGGTTTTTCCGATACCGTCCTTGACCTCGTCAAGGACCTGAGTAAACCGCTTGTTCAACAGCTCGAAGGCTTCGCTATTGGATTTGGCGATGATTTCAGCCAACTCGCGCGAATTGGACAAAGCCCGCTCGAACGCGTCCTTGGCAAGTTCGGTCTGACGGATCGCCTTTTCCTGCGGCGTCCCGACTTCGACCAATTCCTTGGCAACGGTGGAGCTTTCCTCCAGCGTCTGGCGCAGAATTTCCACCTGTCGCTTGAAGACCGCCTGCACACCCTCGAAAGCCAATTTGTTGGCCTGCGTCAGAGCTTCGATATTCTTGCGCTGAGACGCGACAAGCGATTCGACATCCAGGCCGGGAACTTTGAAGTCGCCGATAAACTTAGAGATATCGAAATCAAACGGCGTTTCGGGTTGCTTGGCCATTGCGGGGTCCTCCATAACGGGAACAGATCAAAACATGAGCGCTGTAAAGGTAAGAGCGCCCCCCCAGGAGGTCAACAGGATTATTGCATTGCAACAAAAACTTATGCGCGATACTCCGCCTTATCACTATCGCTATATGATCCCTTGTGCCGATCCCGTCGAACGAATGTCATAAGGCTTTCCGCCCGACGCAGAGACCGGTCAAGGGCCACCATGGTTTTCGCCATATCCGGAGAGTCGTCGTTCATCCAAACCCGCGACGCGGCGAGAAAAACGGCCGCCAGTCCCTTGGCCTTCAGTCGGCCAAGCGGTCCAGTGGCGCTGATTCCAGCGATCTCCAGCATCAAAGCCGCCGTCAACAGGAGGCGAGGAGCGCCGCACAGCAGCATCCAGGGATCGACCATGGAGCCTCTGACGATGGCGCGAATGCCGGCTTTATGGGGCTGCATCGCATCGAAACGCCGCATGATCACATCGAAGAGGCGGTCTCGCTCCGCTTCTTCGCCGGGTGGCAGCTCGCCATTCCACAAGGCGTCATCCAATTGATCGAGGAAGGCTTTAAAAATGTCCGCCTTGCCGTCGAATCGTTCATGCAGTTCGACGAAGCTCACGCCGGCGCGCGTGGCGATATCGGCAAGAGAAACAGCATGCCAACCACG
>DATNIV010000386.1:0-7289 GCA_035604255.1 Telmatospirillum sp.
GAGCGTCGAGCAGCATCTGATTATCGAGCGCCACGGCCGCCTGGCTGGCCAAGGCTTCGATCAGGGGGGTGATTTCGGCAGAAAAGGCCACGGTTTTTCCCGATGTGTCGCGTGCATTGAGCAATTGCAAGACGCCGACGACGTCGCCCCCATGGTTTTTCAAAGGAACGGTCAGGAACGAGGTCGAGCGATAGCCTGTCTTGGCATCGAAGGCTTTGGTTCCGGTGAAATCGAATTTGTCGGTGTCATAAGCATCGACGATATTGATGGTGCTGCCGGTCAGCGCCGCATGGCTGGACACATTCTTATGGTTTGGTTCACCCGCGTCGTTGAACAATTGAACCGGCGGGAAAACGACGGCCCGCCCCGTCGTTCCTCCCAAAGCGATCCCTAAGCTGTCGGTGCGAACGATCTTGAAGAGCAACTCGCGGCCGGGATCGCTGGTCAGATAGAGCGTTCCGCCATCGGCGTTGGTCAATTCCTTGGCACCCAATAGAATCATTTCCATCAGGCGATTGTGATTGCGCTCGGATGACAGCGCGATCCCCAGTTCGATCAGCCGCCGATAACGGGTTTCCCGCGCATCGGTACCTTGCCCTGTTTTCTGCGAGGTCATTCGTTTTCTTCCCCAAGCGCCGCATTCCGAGTCAATTTACCACGGAGTCGGGCTCTCTGCGTGGATTTCCCAAGACGATCGGTGAAATGGTCCCGGTGAATTTTGAGCGGTTCTTGCATTCTCTTGACGGCGGCGCGCAATAGCCTTCCAATGGGTCTTCCCCGCAGCCTTTAGACAGTCATCATGCCTTATTCCTCATTGCGAGACTTTCTGGCCCGTCTCGAGAAGGATGGACGTTTGGTGCGCGTCACCGAACCCGTTTCTCCTGTCCTCGAAATGACCGAAATCCAAACCCGCCTGCTGGCGGAGGGGGGGCCGGCCGTTCTCTTCGAAAATGTGGTCGGGGCGGACGGGAAACGCTTCGACATGCCCGTTCTGGTCAATCTGTTCGGGACCGTCGAGCGGGTGGCGTGGGGGATGGACCGCGAACAGCATCAATTGCGGGAAGTCGGTGAAACCCTGGCCTTTCTGAAGCAACCCGAGCCGCCGGGGGGGTGGCGTGAAGCCATCGAGATGCTGCCCTTGCTGAAGACCGTCATGGCGATGCGGCCGAAGACGGTCGGTTCGGCGCCGTGCCAAGAGGTGGTGTTGACCGGCGACGCGATCGATCTGGCGCGTCTCCCGATCCAGACTTGTTGGCCGGGAGAACCGGCTCCGCTCATCACCTGGCCGCTGGTGGTGACCCAGGGGCCGCATGCCGCAGGCGCCGACGCCGATCGCCGCGATGCCTATAATCTGGGGATCTATCGCATGCAGGTGACGGGGCGGAACACGACCTTGATGCGCTGGTTGCGTCATCGTGGTGGCGCCCAACATCACCAGCGGTGGGGCGCGGAAAAGGCCGAGCCCTTTCCTGCCGCCGTGGTCATCGGCGCTGACCCTGGAACCATTCTGGCCGCAGTGACGCCGGTCCCGGATACGCTGTCGGAATATCAGTTCGCCGGTTTGCTGCGCGGACGCAAGGTCGATCTGGTCGCGTGTAAAACGGTTCCCCTGCTGGTCCCGTCGCAGGCCGAAATCGTTCTCGAAGGTCATGTGTCGCTGAGCGACTATGGTGACGAAGGTCCCTACGGCGACCACACGGGCTATTATAATGCCGTCGAACGCTTCCCGGTGTTTACCGTCTCGGCGATCACCATGCGACGAGACCCCATCTATCTGTCGACCTTTACCGGCCGTCCACCCGATGAACCGTCGATTCTGGGCGAGGCGTTGAATGAAGTGTTCATTCCGCTTCTGGTCCAGCAATTCCCTGAGATCGTCGATTTCTGGTTGCCGCCGGAAGGCTGCTCTTATCGGATCGCCGTGGTTTCCATCAAGAAATCCTATCCTGGTCACGCAAGGCGGATCATGATGGGGGTCTGGTCCTTCCTGCGGCAGTTCGTCTATACCAAATTCGTCATCGTCGTCGATGACGACATCAATGCGCGTGATTGGAAAGATGTGATGTGGGCCGTTTCGACCCGGATGGATCCCGCCCGCGACATCATGGTGGTGGAAAACACGCCGATCGATTATCTGGATTTTGCATCGCCAGAGTCGGGACTAGGCGGCAAAATGGGCATGGACGCCACCAACAAAATGCCTCCCGAAACCCACCGCGATTGGGGGCGAAAGATCCGGATGGACCAGACGATGGTGGAAGAGGTTAGCCGCAAATGGGCCCGGTACGGTTTGCCCGGAAGCGGAACACCAATTTGGAAATAGACGATTTCCGCCATTGTTGCCGAGATATCTCTCATTGCGTAAGGAGCCGAATATGGTCGCCGAGGATGCTCTCAACCTGTTGACCGATCTCATCGCCAAGGCCAAGACGGTGGGAGCCGATGCCGCCGACGCCCTGCTGGTCGACCATGCCTCCTTGTCGGTGGCTTTTCGATTGGGGAAACCCGAGAAGGTCGAACGATCTGAATCCGGCGATGTGGGTTTGCGTGTCTTTATCGGCAAACGTCAAGCGATGGTGTCGTCGTCCGATCGCAGTCAGCAGGCGCTTGACGCGTTGGTCGATCGCGCCGTGGCGATGGCGCGCACGGTGCCCGAGGATCCCTATTGCGGTTTGGCCGACCCTTCGCAATTGGCGCGTGTTCTTCCGTCGCTCGATATCTGCGATCCGGTCGAACCGGTGCCGGATCAGTTGGTTGACTGGGCTCAACGCGCCGAGGACACGGCGCGTGCCGTGCCGGGCGTCACCAATTCCGAGGGGGCGGAGGCCGGTTGGGGAAAGAGCTTTGTCGCGCTCGTCGGCTCCAATGGGCTGGCGCATAGCTACAATGCCAGCAGCGTGCAGATTTCCGCCAGCGTGCTGGCCGGGGACGCCGCGGGTGGGATGGAACGCGACTACGATTTCTCCCAAGCGGTCTATGCTGGCGACCTGCGCTCGGCGGAAGATATTGGTCACGGCGCCGGTCATCGTGCGGTGCGCCGTCTGGGCGCGCGTAAAGTCAAGACGGCGCGCGTTCCGGTGGTGCTTGACCCAAGGGTGTCGCGCGGTCTTCTCGGACATCTGTCCGGTGCGATCAATGGCGGCGCGATCACGCGGGGAACCAGTTTTCTCAAGGATAGCCTCGGCGAACGCATTTTTCCGGCCGGCGTGACGGTCATCGACGATCCGCATCGGCAACGAGGTCTTCGTTCCAAGCCCTGCGACGGCGAGGGTGTGGCCAATCGTCGGCGGGCCATCATCGAAGACGGTGTGTTGACCACATGGGTGCTCGATCTGCGGTCGGCCCGGCAACTCGGAGTGGAGACCACCGGCCATGCGTCACGGGGCGTAAGTTCGCCGCCCTCGCCTTCGGTGACCAATCTGTGGTTGGAGCCGGGCGCAGTGACTCCGGGCGAGATGATTTCGGACATTGCCGAGGGTTTCTATGTGACGGAATTGTTCGGCATGGGCGTGAACGACGTGACTGGCGATTATTCGCGTGGCGCCGCCGGTTTTTGGATCGCCGGTGGTGAGATCGTCTATCCGGTCAGCGAGGTGACGGTGGCCGGAAATCTGAAAGACATGTTCCTGCATTTGACGCCGGCCAACGACCTGCAGTTCCACTATGGGATGGATGCGCCGACCGTGCGGATCGACGGCATGACCATCGCCGGAGCGTGAGATCCGTCTAGTGGTTGGAATCTATCAAATGATACCCTTTGTCGTCATTCCCGCGAAAGCGGGAATCCAAAGGATTCCAGTGGCTTCCGGGCAATGGATTCCCGCTTTCGCGGGAATGACGAGGGCCCTAAATGTTAGATTTTAACCACTAGCTGGGAACGATCAACGCAAGGGTTTCCGCCGCCACCGTAATTTCGACCGGCAAGGTGGCGATGATGTCGCCGTCGCCTTGCACGGGGAGGCCGTTCTGGCCGTCGATATGAATCTGGTGGCCGGACAGGATGCGGACGTCGGGCAGTGCCGAGAGGCGTCCCATCACCAGCGCCATGCCATAGCGCAAGACATGCGCCCAGCCGCCGCGTTCCAGCAGGCACACCTCGAAGGCCGCCGTGCCGAGACTGGCTTCGGGCGCGGCGACGAATGGGCCGCCATAGTGTTTCCCATTGCAGATCACCACGGAACGCGCTTCGAAGACCTTTCCATCGATGGTCACCTTGCAAGCGGGGAACCCATAACGGAGTGCTTGGATCAGCGTTTCCAGCACATAGGCGGCCTTGCCAGTGCGTCGTTTTAGGGCCAGATCGACATTGGCCACCACATGCGCATCGAAACCGACGCCGGCCATCATGATGAAATGACGTCCGTTGGCCTTGCCCAAGTGAACGATCTGTCGTTCGCCATCGGCGATGGCTCTCGCGATCGCCGATGGCTGGCCGCGCAAGCCGATTTCCTGGGCCAGGACATTGGCGGTGCCCAAGGGGATAATAGCCAATGGCGGTATGGGGCCGGACGCCTTGATCAGGCCGTTGGCCACCTCATTGATGGTGCCGTCGCCACCGGCGGCGACCACGACGTCATAGTCGGCGCTCGATAAATCGATCGCGGTGGCCTCGGCATCACCGGGGCGGGTCGTTTCATGTAAAGACAGATGACAGCCGAGAGTTTCAAGATCGCGCAATGTCGCCTTCAAGCGACGACGGCGCCATTGACCGGCAGATGGATTGTAGATGACCAGGACTCGCCGTCGGCGCGTTCCTTCTTCCGTCTTGGCCGGGTTCAGCGTCATATGCATGGCCCCGTCTATACCTGCGTGCTCATGAACAGCGCGTGAAATATTCATGACAATATTGCGGCCTATTTATGAAATCGCAAATAGGCATCCACCATGTTTATGTACAGAAGGGAGGTCAAGCTACTATAAGAAGGTTTTATATGAACAGGACTTCAACGAGTGGGTGTCGACGGCGATGACGGTGATTTCCGGCGTGCAGAATTATCGCGCGATCTGGATCTCCGACGTGCATTTGGGCACACGGGGTTGTAAGGCCGAGTTTCTTCTCGATTTTTTGAAGAATACCGAATCGGACTATCTTTATCTGGTCGGCGATATGATTGACGGTTGGCGGCTCAGGCGGTCCTGGTATTGGCCGCAGGCGCATAACGACGTCGTGCAGAAGTTGCTGCGCAAGGCCCGCAAGGGGACCAAGTTATACTTCATTCCCGGCAATCACGACGAGTTCGCCCGCGGTTATCTGGATTTCAATTTTGGCGAAGTGACCGTGCAGAACGAGGCCATCCATCAGATGGTCGATGGCCGGCGTTTTCTCATCATGCATGGCGACCAATTCGATGGCGTGGTCAAATATGCCAAGTGGTTGGCGCATCTCGGGGACCATGCCTACACGATGGCTCTTGCGTTGAACCACTGGTTCAACTGGGTCCGTCGCAAACTTGGGTATGACTACTGGTCGTTGTCGGCCTATCTCAAGAATAAGGTCAAAAACGCCGTACAGTTCATCGCCAAATTTGAAGAGGCGATGACAGATGTGGCGCGCCATCGAGGTGTCGATGGCGTCATTTGCGGGCATATCCATCATGCCGAGCTACGTCAGTTTGGCGACATCTGGTACGCCAATGACGGAGACTGGGTCGAAAGTTGCACGGCTTTGGTCGAGCACTTCGACGGGCGGCTGGAAATTCTACGCTGGGCGGAAGCTCGTCAATTTTTGTTGTTCGATGAGCATCTGGTGACGTCTTCTTAAGCTCTGGAATCGGAATTTTTCATGCGAATTTTGGTCGTGACGGATGCTTGGTATCCTCAGGTCAATGGCGTCGTCCGCACGCTCGGGACGTTGCGCGACGAATTGGCGCGAAGTGGTCACGAAATAGTATTCGTCACGCCCGACCAGTTTCGCAGTTTGCCTTGCCCAACCTATCCGGAGATCAGACTCTCCATCCGCCCTGGCCGGCGCTTGGCTCGGACCATCGAGGCCAACCAGCCTTGCGCCATCCATATCGCCACCGAAGGTCCCTTGGGGTGGGCGGCGAGGCGCTATTGCTTGAAACGCCACGTTCCTTTCACCACCGCCTACCACACCAAATTCCCCGAATATATTCGCGCGCGGTTTCGTATTCCGCTCAAATTGAGCTACAGGGTGATGCGGCGCTTTCATGCGCCGGCGGCGACGATCATGGTGGCGACGCAGACTATTCAGAGCGAATTGGAAAGCCGGGGCTTCCAGCGGATCAGGCGATGGTCGCGGGGCGTCGATACGGCTCTCTTCCGACCGCGCACCACGGAAGAACTGCGCGTCCTGGTGCCGCACCTGATGAGCTTGCCGAAGCCCATATTTCTCTACGTCGGACGCATCGCCATCGAAAAGAACATCGGTGCCTTTCTCGCCGCCGATCTGCCCGGATCCAAGGTCGTGGTGGGCGATGGGCCGCAGATCGAGGACTTGCGCCGCAAGCATCCGGCCGTGACCTTTGTCGGAGCCAAACAGGGGGAAGAACTGGCCGCGCATTATTCGGCAGCGTCGGTCTTCGTTTTTCCCAGTCGTACCGATACCTTCGGTTTGGTGCTGCTGGAGGCGTTGGCCTCCGGGGTACCCGTGGCCGCCTATCCGGTGCCCGGTCCTCTCGACGTGATCGGCGACTCGCCGGCCGGCGTGCTGGACAAGGATCTGGCCGTGGCCGCGCGGGCCGCCTTGACAATTTCTCCGGACATTTGCCGCCTGCACGCCTTGACCTTTTCCTGGGAAGCGTGCACGCACCAGTTTCTCAACAATCTGTCTCCCTTCGATCCTCAGGTCTTGGTCGCGGGGGAGAGCTGACGCATTTTCTCCGACGGGGTATGGTGGTGGCGAGACAGCTCTGCTAACGTTCGCCGGTCCTAATGACCTTGGTGGATCAGCCATGCGTACTTTGACCACATTACCGGCCTGGCAGGCTCTCGGTAGACATTTCGAGACCGCCCAATCCCTGAATATGCGAGACCTTTTCGCTGCGGAGCCACAGCGTTTCGCGCGCTTTTCCCTGCGTCTCGACGATCTTTTGCTGGATTTTTCGAAAAATCGCATCACCGCAGAGACCTTCGATCTGCTGATCCGGTTGGCCGGCGAGGCTGGGGTCGAAGAGCGGCGGGCCGCGATGTTCGAAGGCGCGCGGATCAATTCCACGGAAAATCGCGCGGTGCTGCATGTCGCGTTGCGCAATCGTTCCGAGCGGCCGATTCTTGTCGATGGAAAAGACGTGATGCCGGATGTGCGTCGCGTGCTGGAGCAGATGCGG
>DATNIV010000387.1:0-3595 GCA_035604255.1 Telmatospirillum sp.
CTCCACAGATCAGGCCCGCCTGAAGATGGCCAAATCCTATCCGACGCCCTCGTTCAAAGAGTCATAATCACTGCGACGCGACACTAGGCCGCAAGATGACCTATCTTCGCGTCTCCGTGACCGATCGCTGCGATCTGCGCTGCGTCTACTGTATGCATGAGGACACCCGCTTTCTGCCCAAGGCCGACGTTCTGACGATCGAGGAGTTGGACCGGCTGTGCCGGGCCTTCGTCCGCAAGGGGGTCCGCAAGATCCGTTTGACGGGCGGCGAACCTTTGGTCAGACGCAACATCATGACCTTGATCGCCGGTATGGGAGACCTCGTCGCGGATGGCTCTCTCGACGAACTGACCTTGACCACCAACGGCACGCATTTGGCCCGACATGCCGAGGCTCTGGCCACCGCCGGCATCAGGCGCATCAATGTCTCGCTCGACACACTCGACCCCGTGCGGTTCCAGGGCATCACCCGCTCGGGCCGCCTGGATCAGGTGGTGACCGGCATCATGACCGCCAAAGCGGCCGGGCTGGCCGTGAAAATCAATGCCGTGGCGCTGAAAGACGTCAACGAAGACGAATTCGACCGCTTGGTGGAATGGTGCGGACGGCACGCGTTCGACCTCAGCCTGATCGAAACGATGCCTCTGGGCGAGATCCACGCCGACCGTGCGGACCAATATCTGCCCCTTTCGGAGGTGCGCGCCCGCCTCGAACGAAATTGGACGCTCAAAGCGACCGATTACCGCTCCGGCGGCCCCGCCCACTATGTGGAGGTGGCCGAGACCGGACAGCGTCTCGGCTTCATCACCCCGATGTCGCACAATTTCTGCGAAAGCTGCAACCGCGTCCGCATCACCTGCTCGGGCAAGCTGTTTTTATGCCTGGGCCGGGAGGACGCCATCGATCTTAAGCAGCCGCTCAGAAGCAGCGAATCGGATCAGTTGCTGGAGCAATCCATCGACCTCGCCATCGACCGAAAGCCGAAAGGTCACGATTTTGTGATCGAGCGCAATGGCGGTCCGGCTGTGCGTCGTCCCATGAGCGTGACGGGCGGCTAAAGCCATCGCGCTCTAGATGGGCGAGGTGGCAACGCCCGCCGCGCCTTAATACCACATAAAATCTATTTCATATTCGCCGCCCCCCCAAAAAAGGCCCCTTCAATCAAATATATGATAACCACAGGTTATTATGTTTCTTGAATAATATTCGCATATTATGCTTGAATTAGGAAAGTTATGAGAACGTTAGCGCGTTTAAGTTGATAACCCTAATTGTTGATAAAATTTCTATGATATTCACGACAACCTTGACGAAAAGCAAGGCCATCGGCTGACCCGTCGCTCTAACCTAAAGCCGCTTTCCTGCACGAGAGGACCCCAATCGATGGCCGAACATCTGACAAAATCGGCAGCGCGAAACATCTTCTACGGCGGCTCCCTGTTCTTCTTCGTCATCTTCGTCGGATTGGTCGCGCAGAGTTTCCACTACGCCACCACCGTCTCGGAGACGGATCCGATCACGCCGGCCGTTGCGCATGGCAAGCGAATCTGGGAACGCCACGCCTGCTTCGACTGTCACACCCTCTTTGGCGAAGGGGCGCGCTTTGCCCCCGAACTCGGCCATGTCTGGCAACGCTATGGTGGCTTGGAAGATCCCGATGGCGCGCGCGACCGTCTGAAAGACTGGATCAAGTCGCAGCCGACCAGAGTCGAAGGGCGTCACCAGATGCCGCATTTCGATCTGAGCGAAACGGAACTCGATGATCTGGTCGAATTCCTGCGCCACGCCAGCACCATCAATACCCAGAACTGGCCGCCGAAAGGCTGAGCCGAGAGGGAAAGACAGGACATGAAATACGAATCGCAAAACGTCGCTCGACTTTATTTCACCGGCGCCATGGTGCTGTTCGCCTTGCAAATCGTCTTCGGCCTGTTGGGGGCGACCCTTTATGTCGTTCCCACCGCATTGCCCGACTTCCTGCCGTTCAGCGTCGTCCGGATGATCCATACCAACGCGCTGATCATCTGGTTGCTGATGGGCTTTTTCGGCGCGACCTATTATCTGCTGCCCGAAGAAGCCGAAACCGAACTGCATAGTCCGTTCCTGGCCAAATTGCAGTTCTGGCTGTTTTTCGGCGCCGCCGTCGCCGCCGTGGTCGGCTATCTGTTCGGTTATTACGACGGCCGCTCCTATCTCGAGCAGCCGATGTATATCAAGCTGGGCATCGTCGTCGTCGCCCTGATCTTTCTCTACAACTGCTCGATGACCGTGCTGAAGGGCCGCAAGACGGTGATCAGCAACATCCTGCTGCTGGGCCTTTGGGGCATCGCGGTGTTCTTTCTGTTCGCCTTCTACAATCCGACCAGCATCGTGCTCGACAAGATGTTCTGGTGGTGGGTGGTACACTTATGGGTCGAAGGGGTTTGGGAACTGGTGATGGCGGCGATTCTCGCCTTTCTGATGATCAAGCTGACCGGCGTCGATCGCGAAGTGATCGAGAAATGGCTCTATGTGATCGTCGGTCTGGCGCTGTTTTCCGGCATCCTGGGCACCGGCCATCATTACTACTGGATTGGCTTGCCGGCCTATTGGCAGTGGATCGGCAGCGTCTTCTCGGCGTTGGAAATTCTGCCCTTCTTCGCCATGGTGATCTTCACCTTCACCATGGTCTACAAAGGAGGACGCGATCATCCCAACAAGGCCGCCTTGCTGTGGTCGCTGGGATGTTCGGTGATGGCCTTCTTCGGAGCCGGGGTCTGGGGCTTCATGCATACGCTGGCGCCGATCAACGAATATTCGCATGGCACCCAGGTCACCGCGGCGCATGCGCATCTGGCTTTCTTCGGAGCCTATGCGATGGTCAATCTGGCGATGATCACCTATGCCATGCCGCAATTGCTCAAACGCGCGCCCTACAACCAGATCCTCAACATGTGGAGTTTCTGGTTAATGACCTCGGGCGTCGCCTTCATGACCTTCGCCCTGACCTTCGCCGGCGTGGTGCAGACCCATCTCGAACGGGTGCTCGGCATGACCTACATGGAAGTGCAGGAGCAGTTGGGCCTGTTCTATTGGATGCGGCTGGGCGCCGGTGGGGTGGTGGCCTTGAGCGTTCTCATGTTCATCGCATCCGTTCTGCTGCCGGGACGTGAGGCAAAAGCCCGCCGGATCGGCCTGCAGGCGGCGGAATAGGCCCCCGAAAGCCCGTTTCCCCAACGGGGAGACGGGCGTACCAAAGGAGCTGTCTTCATGACCAGACCGTTCGCGGTAACCGATTTGGCGCCCGCCATTCCGTTCTATTTGCCCACCGGCAATGAATGCGCCTTATTCGAGCACGCTTATCGGCGGCGCTTGCCGTTGCTGCTGAAAGGGCCGACCGGTTGCGGTAAAACACGATTCGTCGCCCATATGGCGGCGCGACTGGGGCGATCGCTGTTCACCGTCGCCTGTCATGACGACCTGACCGCCGCCGATCTGACCGGACGATTTCTGCTCCAAGGTGGCGATACCGTGTGGTCGGACGGTCCGCTGACGCGCGCCGTGCGCGAAGGCGGAATCTGTTATCTGGACGAGGTGGTCGAAGCCCGCAAGGATG
>DATNIV010000388.1:0-3221 GCA_035604255.1 Telmatospirillum sp.
CTTTCATGATCAGGTGAGCCTCCTTGTTCACACGCGTTCCCAGATAGGTGAAGGTAATGCCCGGCCGCACTGGATAGGCGTAGAAGGGAGCGGTTTCGATCCGCCGCGCCCAATGTGTTTTCGCCGGCGACAGTCCTTCCGTCCGGCAGTCGTCGAGAGTCGTATGATCGAAGGTTCCCGGTCGGACGGCGGCGTTGAAATCGTTCACCGTCTTTTCGAATATTTGCGGATCGAGCGACAATTTGACCGCCAGTTCGGCGATCGTGTCAGCTTTCACCGGCGGGAAAAGCGATGGCATGAACAGTTTCAGCGAAGAGGCGTCAAAGACGATATTGGCGATTTGGCCGGGCTGCGCCGCGACAAGACGGCCCCAAATGGCATAGCGCTTCGGCCAGACATCCTCGCCTTCGTCGTAAAAACGCTGCGCATGTTTGTTGACGACGATGCCGAACACCACGCAATCGAGCCGGGTGATGATGCCCCCGTCGAATTTCGGAGCCCGCGCGTCGATAGCGACGGCATGGCATTGGGTCGGGTCGCCTATCGTCTGGACGTCGTTTTCCATCAGCATCTTGAGAACGGTGCCGCGGTTGTTCGGCGTTCCGCGGATCAGAAAATTCTCTGCGATATCCCCCCAACTTTCGCGAAGCCACTCGGTATTCGCCTCAAACCCGCCGGATGCCGCAACAAGCGTTTTCGCGTGAACCCGATTTGTCCCGCCCTCTTGCTTAAACAGGGCCGATTGGAAAACGCCATGATCGATTTCAATCTCGGTCACTTCCGCGCCATAGAGAATTTTGACGCCCAATCCTTCGGCAGTCCGGTACAGCGCATTCAACATCGCCCGCCCCCCTCCCAAAAAGAAGGAATTCGTACGCCCCAGGCTCAATGTGCCGCCAAGCGACGGTTGAAACCGCACCCCCTGCTGCACGATCCAGTTCAACATATCCTTGGACTGGTGGATCATGTGTCGGGACAGCTCTTCGTCGGTCTGTCCACCGGTGATCCGCAAAAGGTCGTCCCAGAATTCTTCTTCCCGGTAGGGGCCGGTCAAGACCGCCGTCGCGCTATCGTGAGCGCACCGCATGTTGCGGGTATGGCGCGTGTTCCCACCGCGATAAAACTTCGACGCGGCTTCAACGACCAGCACGGAAGCGCCGGCACGACGGGCGGCAATCGCCGCACAAAGCGCGGCATTGCCGCCACCAACCACCAGCACATCAAATCGTTGTTCGAGATCGATGACGATCTCACCTCTTAAGTTCGTCATGCTCTAACCCTCCAAGCATTTAACACCTCTTTGTCGCGATAGATCATCAGCGTCGCAAGAAACCCACATGCCGCGGCTGCCATCAGCCAATATCCTGGCGATGCCCGATCACCAGTTGTTGTAATCAGCCATGTTGAGAGAAGCGGAGTACAGGTTCCGAAAAGTGCCACAGCCAAAGCAAAGGCTAAAGAAAAACAGGTTGTTCTTACATGTGGCGGAACAATTTCAGACAGGCTTACGACCATTGCGCCATTATACATTCCAAAATAGAATGACAGCAGCAGCTCAACAGCCAGTAACTTGGCGAATGTCGGCGCGTTGACGAGCCACGACAGCACCGGATAGGCCGTGCAGAGAGCAAGAAAGGCTATGGCGAGCAACACCGCCCGACGACCGATGCGATCCGACAACGCTCCGCCGACGGGAAGCCAAAAGAAATTGGTGGCCGCAACACAAAGCGTGACAAGCAGACTGTCGACTCCGCTCAGTTTAAGGACGCTTCGGCCGAAGGTCGGCGTATAGACCGTGATGAAGTAGAACGTAACGGTCGTCATCGAAACGAGCATCACGCCCAGGATCACGATCCGCCAATTGGTGAGCATCGACGAGAAGATTTCCTTTGTACTGGGATGTTTCTTATGGGCGCGAAAGGCCGGGGTCTCTTCCAGACCGACGGTCAGATAGAAGATGACCGGCATCAGGGCGCAGCCGATGGCAAAGGGAATGCGCCATCCCCACGCTTCTATGGCTTGTGTGGAAAGGGTTTCGTTCAAGACATAACCGATCGCGGCGGCCGTAAAAATGGAGACCTGCTGGCTTGCCGACTGAAATGAGGTGTAGAAGCCCTTGTTGCCTGGCGTTGCGATCTCGAACAGATAGATCGAAACACCGCCGAGTTCGACGCCGGCGGATAACCCCTGGCAGATGCCACCGAGCAACACGATGAGCGGTCCCGCGACGCCCACCGCCGCGTAGGACGGTGCAACGGCAATCAACGCCGTGCCGAGACCCATCAGCGCAAGAGCCACGATGAGCCCCTTGCGCCGACCGACTTGGTCGAGATAGGCGCCAAGCACGAGAGCACCGACCGGGCGCATCAAAGCGCCAAGCCAAAAGGTCGTGAAGGCGAGCATCAGAGACGTCAATTCATCCCCGGCCGGAAAGAATGTCTTTGAAATGAACGGCGCATAGAATCCAAAAAGAAAAAAATTGAACATTTCTAGAAAGTTACCGCTTGTGCAGCGCAGAATCGCGCCTCTCCGCGAGCGGACCAGCGTCACCTCTGTCATTCTTGTTTCCTCCCGATAACGACCGAATCGCCTCATCGGTGGTCCTCTGGCGTGACCATCCGAGCGCGCCGGTATTGAGTCATTTGCCGTTCCGTCGTCGATCGCCCCTATCGTCGCAATCTCATTAAAACCAATTGTATACAAAAAAATACCATTGTATATGACAATGTGCGATCGGCTGTTTTGATGGGACGTTGGAAAATGGCCTGGCTATTTCGGGACAACCGTTCAGGCAATGGGGAGGAGCCGCCGTGGCGCCTCTCGATATCCGCGACCAAAAAACCCGCAGTAAACTGCGGTTATTCCGTCATTGCTTCGGAACCGCCGACAAGGTTATCAATAGGACGGAAAGATTCTCGTTCGGATGACCGGCAAGGATCAGCCCATCATGAATAGACCGGCCCGACGAAGATCGCCGTCGGCCCGGTGGCGCGCCACCGCTATCCGTAGGAACGGCGCGACTTGGGTTCCGCCCGTCTTTTCGTTTTCGACACGCAAGACAACAACACGTCTGCCTTAGGAGGAGTTTCGCATGTCCATGCTTGAAGCCTATCGCCAGCATGTCGCCGAGCGCACCCAGCTTGGCATCCCCCCCCTGCCCTTGTCGACCCAGCAGACCGAGGCTCTGGTGGCGCTGCTGAAGGCGCCGCCCGCGGGCGAGG
>DATNIV010000389.1:0-2922 GCA_035604255.1 Telmatospirillum sp.
GAGAGCATGGCGATGTAACCGACCAGAGACCCGACCCGCGGGTAATCCTTGTATTTGGCGCGGTAGGCGTTAAGGAAGGCATCATGCTCCGCCGTCTTGATCTGTTCCCAGGGATAGCCGGTGACGATCCATCCCTTCGGCGTTTCGTCGCCCAGAGCGTCGAGATATTCCGGCTCGCCGGTCAGCAGACTGACCACGGCGCGGTCCTTGAACAGGCCGCGAGTATTGCCTTCGCGAATAAATTTGGTCAGATCGGCCCCGAAGGTCACATTGAAGATGGCCTCCGGCTCGGCATGGGCCAGAGCCTGCACCGTCGAGCCGCCATCAATCTTACCCTGCACCGGCCATTGTTCCTCGACCCACTGCACATCCGGACGTTTGGCCGAAAGCAATTCCTTGAACACCTTCACCGCCGCCTGGCCATATTCGTAGTTCGGCGCCACGGTGGCCCAGCGTTTGGCCGGCAGTTTCGCCGCCTGCTCGACCAGCATCGCGGCTTGCATATAAGTGCCGGGACGTAAGCGGAAGGTATAATGGTTGCCTTTTTCCCAGGTCATGGCATCGGTCAGCGGCTCGGCGCCGATGAACAGAACCTTCTTTTGATTGGCAAAATCGGCGACGGCCAAACCGATGTGCGAGAAGAAGGTGCCGAACAGCAGCGCCACATTCTCGCGGGTCACCAGTTCGTTGGCCGCCGTTACCGCGTCGCCCGGCTTGCCGCCGTCGTCGCGCGACACCACTTCCAATTTCCGCCCATTGACGCCGCCGGCGGCATTGATCTGCTCCAAGGCGAGTTGCCAGCCGTTGCGGTAGGGAAGCGTAAACGCCGGCAAAGAGGAATAGCTGCTGATTTCGCCGATCTTGATGGCATCGGCGGCCAATACCGGACAGGCTCCCATGCCGGCCAGCAATACCGTGGCAGCCACGCCTTTGATCATTGTTCTACGATTCATCTCAAGGCCCTCTCTCTTGATTGCTGAGTAACGTACAACGCCATCGGACAATGGCTATCTCAAACCATCCTCACCTTTGATTTCCGTCACCGTCAAACCGCCGATGCGCGGCAGCGGGCGCCCCGAATCGGTTACCGCCACGGCGACCACGATCTCGTTGGCGCGAGGCGCATCGGGAACACGCACCTCCATCCCGTCGAAGTGACTACGGACGAAAGCGGCATCCTTATGCCCCAGCGGAATGTCGATCGGCGCGCCCAAGCCGCCACGCTTCTTCGACGAGGGGACCAGGGCCGCCCCTTTTTCCACCGCCTTGCGCAAAGGCGCCCCCAGTTTGGGATGCAAGAGCGCCGCCGCATGTTCCAATTCGCCGTTTTCCCCGACCACGGCCGCCTTGCCATAGCTTTCGACCTGACCGGGCTCGATGCCCAGCGCGGCCACCGCCCTTTGCCCCAGCAAGGCGCCCAGGTCCTCGCCGATGGCGATCAGTTCGGACAAATCCTCCTGATAGGCTCCGGCGAAGGGGTTGGCGATCACCGCCACCGCCGCCGCCTTCCTGGTCGGCGGATCGATCTCGCGGTCGGCTTCGCGACGGGTTTCCTCGACAACCACGATCAATTTGCGGATTTGAGCGCTCATCGCAATCCATCCTCTCCCTTGATGTCTGACGCCTTGAGCCCGCCGACGCGGGCGTGAATCCTCGGACCCGTGGTCATCACCAGAACCACCACGATTTCATCGGCACGTGGCGCATCGGGCACGCCGACTTCCATCGCGTCGAAATGGCTGCGGACATAAGAGGCATTGATATGGGTAACCGGCACGTCCAGGCGGGCGCCGACCGGTCCCACCTTCTTGGTCGACGGAACGATCGCCTTGGCCCCGGCCACGCCTTCGCGCATGGCATACCCGCCGGGCACATGCCACAAGGCGCCATGCTCAAGCTCGCCGGCCGAACCGACGATGGCGCCCTTGCCATAGCCTTCGATGGCGTTGAAATCGCCGCCCAGCAACGCCACCAACCGATCCGCCATCTCGTGGCCCAGCGGCTCCAGGTCCTTCATTGTGCCTTGGATGTCTTCGACATAGCGGCCGGCATAGGGATTGCGGATGACCGCAAGGATGGCGCCGCGCAAAAGCGGTTTGGCCGCCACGGGACCACCTTCATGGAAAATCTCTTCCTTGATGGTCACAAACTTGCGAACTTCGATCATGTCCCTGTCCTCTCCAATCTTAAGCTCCCAGCAAGGGGGAGGGATTTTTGCTTCAGTTGCCCGCAGAGCCGCATCTCGCCCTGAACCATCAAACAAGCCGCTTCGATCAAACCGCGTGAGCGCAATAAATCGGCCTTCGCAAGCCCCGCCTCCAGCGCGACCGCGATATCATGCCCCGCCAATCGCCCGACATCGACGGTCACCAGGCGCTCGCCCAAGTCGCTATCGGGCGCCAGCTGGCTGGCTGGTTGCCGGCGTATGGCCGGATGATCGATGGTGACGGCATTACCGATCATCGTCGCCGCCGCATCGGCCGTCGCGGCGTCACGGGCCAGCACCGTGACCGAATCGGCAATGCCTAGAGAGAAAGACCGGCCGCGCCAACCGCTCGTGGCCACGCCGCGAACCATCATGGCGGAGGTGACGGTGATCTTGCCATGCCGGTCACAGGCATCCGGCCTGCTGACCATACCGACGTCGAAGCTGGCACCGTCGGCCAGAAAAAGGGAAATATCCCCCCCATTATTGACATAAGCGCGCGACAGACGACGGCCGGCCACCATCGCCGCCAGAACATGGTCGGCCACGGCACCGGCCACCGCCGCCATCGGCGTGATAAAGGTCGCGGCATGCGGCATCACCGCCGCCAGCATCCGCCGGGCAACCGGACCGAACACGGCCAGACCGGGACCGGCCGGCTGGCGAAGCGCCGGCAATTCCTCGACCAGGCGATCCAACAGGGGAGCGAAGACGTC
>DATNIV010000390.1:0-6502 GCA_035604255.1 Telmatospirillum sp.
GGCTATATTCCCCCTTGAAGTCAAAGGATTGCTGAGATGTGGGGTATCGCGATCGACGTGATGGTCGTCTTCGTCGTTCTGGCCGTCGGCCTTTGGCTGGCCGGTCGATTGGCGCCGCAGGCGGTTGCGCGGATGCTGATCGACCTGCAACGGCGAAGCGCCGGCCTGGTCGAAAAACGGGTGCGAATTCCCGGTTTCGAGATCGCCTATTGGGACGGCGGCAGCGGCGAACCGCTCGTCCTCGTACATGGGTTGGGCGCCAACAAGAGCACGTTCCTTGGCGTCGCCAAGATCCTGGCCAAACGCTATCGCACGATCATCCTTGACCTTCCGGGCTTTGGCGACAGTGACAAGCCGATTGACGCCGATTACGGGATCGACGCCGATGTCTCCTATCTGGATCAATTTCTGGTTGCTCTCAATGTGCCGAAGGCTCATTTCGGCGGCAATTCCCTAGGCGGATGGGTCGTCGCCGCCTATGCCGCGCGCTTTCCCGAGAAAGTCGGGAGCCTGTGGCTCCTGGCGGCGGCGGGTACCGAGGATCTGCGGGCTTCGACCGCCACCAAGGCTTATCTGGAGCGACATGAGTATCTGTTGCTCGTCAAGGCTCCCGACGAGATCCGTCGCGTGCTGAGTCTCATCCTCCATCGGGTTCCGCCGATTCCTTACTGCGTCCTGCGGTCGATGGGCTTACGCGCCGCCGCAGACTACGATCTGCACAGACGTATCTTCGATGATTTGGTCGACAGAGCGGTCACCTTTCAAATCGAACCTCGCCTGCCTGCCGTCTCGGCGCCGGCGTTGCTGGTATGGGGCGATCACGATCGCGTGGTTCCGCCGTCGGCCCAGGACACCTATCACGCGTTGCTGCCGAAATCCGAGGCGATCTTGCTTCCCAACATCGGTCATGTGCCGCAGATGGAAGCCCCTCGCCGGGTGGCCGAGGATTATCTGAAATTCCGCGACAAACTCATTGCCGGCTGACGGCATTTCGATAGGGGGAGTCTCTTACGATGCGGTTATCCTTAATCCGCTTTTTGGCCATTGCCGTGCCGCTCGTCGTCGGATCGCCGGCGCGGGCGGCGGACGATCCGGTTTGGCCGGACAATTTTCTGACCCGGGTCGAAACCTTGGCGCTTCTGCAAAGTCTTAACGCCGAGTTGCTGGGCAGTCGAAGTGCGACTTTGACCATCGAGAAATGGTGCCGGGACCACCATCTGGCGGAACCCGCCAAGGTGATCGCCATCCTCAAGCGGGAGGGCGAAAAGCCTCCGTCGGCCGAACAGCGGCAGCGCCTGCAGGCCGAACAGGGCGAGACGGTGAAGTTTCGGCGGGTGCAATTGTTCTGCGGCGAGCGTCTGTTGTCGGAAGCCGACAACTGGTATGTGCCAAGCCGGCTGACGCCCGAGATGAATCGTCTGTTGGAGACCACGGACACGCCGTTCGGTAAGGCTGTGCTGGCGCTGGAACCAACCCGTCAAACCTTTGCCGTCACCCTGTTGTGGTCGCCGTTGCCAAGCGGTTGGGAACTGGCCGCTTCACCGTCCCCAGCCCCGCAAACGGGCTTTCTCGCGATCCCCGATACGCTGTTCGAGCATCGCGCGGTGCTCTACACCCGGGACAAAGTGCCGTTCTCCGAAGTGGACGAGGTTTACCAACGCCAGATCTTGGCCTTTCCGCCGCCCCCCCAATGAATGGTTACCCCTTCACGGCAAGCAATTCGACGTCGAAGATCAGCGTGGCGTTCGGAGGGATGACGCCGCCGGCACCCCGGGCGCCGTAACCGAGGTCCGGAGGGATGATGAGCGTGCGTTTGCCGCCGACCTTCATCGTGGCGACACCCTCGTCCCAGCCGCGGATGACATGCCCCTGGCCAATGGGAAATTCGAACGGCTGGCCGCGATCGACGGAGCTGTCGAACTTCTTGCCTTTGACGCCGTTTTCATAAAGCCAGCCGGTATAGTGCATGACGCAGGTTTGGCCGGTCCTGGGTGTGGCGCCGGAGCCGACTGTGCTGTCCGAAATCTGCAAGCCCGATGACGTGGTGGTGATTTTTCCGGCAGTCTGGGCCTTTGCCTCAGGAGAGACGCCGACGAAGCCGGTCACTGCGACGACGAGGCTGACCGCCGCCATGGCCCATGCGCGTGGAAAAAATCGCATCATTCTCATCCCTTGAATCATTCGTGCCAAAGTGACGCGCCCTGTTTAGCGCAACTTTGGCCGAGGTCCTATCGCCTTTTGCCGCCCGAGACGATCTCAGATTGTCCGAGGGCCGCGCGGGGAGCCTCATCCCCTGTCATCTGTGAGCCGCGAAGCGGCATCGGTGTTCATCGGTGTCCAAAAACCGGGACTCTACAGACAACTGAATTTAGTCCCCAAATGGGGATATCGACGGCGGGCAGCCAGTCTTAGAGTGATGCATCGTTTGGATATTTCCTCCCTAAGACTCAAGGCCCTCGCTTCGGTGAGGGCCTATTTTTTGTACGCCCAGCATGGCGCTGATCTTGATTTCGGCCCCCGTCTCTTCGAGACTGCAGGCATGATGGCCGGGGGATCGCGGTTGGGTCAACTATCTCGCGGTGCTGCCGGACCATCGGAAACGGTCCTTCGGGCGCCAACTGATGCAGGAGATCGAACGGCGGTTGACCGAACGCGGTTGCCCCAAGCTGAATTTGCAGATCCGATCGTCGAACAAGGACGTCATCGCCTTCTATCGGAAGCTCGGTTATGCCGAAGACGACGTGATCAGCCTGGGGCGGCGTCTGATCCAGGATTGACGCCGTGCATTTGGCTTTGTGGCGAAATAATCGCTTCAAAGCCAAATGTTCCACATGATGCCTGCGCCTCCGGGGTGCTCGCTTGCGCTCGTCCCTGACGGGACCGTCGGCTTTGCCGACGTCATTTCGCTGCGCTCCATCGGCAGGCTCAAGCGCCGCTCGGGCTTAAGGGCCTGGAGCGGTTATTCCGTCCCAGGCCCTTCCTATTCGTTCGTTTCGTGCCAGGTTTTGGCGAAGGCCGCGATGGCCTGGTCGATCTCGTCGGGGCCGATATGCCGATGGGTGACACAGCGGATTTGCCGGCTGGTCCACGGACCGACCAGCACGCCTTGCCGGGCGAGTGCTTCGGCCCAGTGCTGGGCGTCCGTCACTTCGATGCGCACGATATTGGTTTCGACGGTGGCGGGGTCGATCAGCGATCGGTCGATGGCGCCCAAGCCTTCGGCCAGCCGCTTCGCCATGCGGTGATCTTCGGCCAGGCGTCCCACCATGTCTTCCAGTGCCACGACGCCGGCGGCGGCGATGACGCCGGCTTGACGCATGGCGCCGCCGACCATGCGGCGGAAGGCGCGGGCCCGCGTGATGAAGGCCTGGCTGCCGACCAGCAGGCTGCCGACCGGCGCGCTCAGGCCCTTTGAGACGCAAAACATCACGGAATCGCCATAGGCGGCGATGACCCGAGCGTCGACGGCAAGCGCTGTCGCCGCATTGAACAACCGGGCCCCGTCGATATGCACGGGGACGCCATGATCACGGGCGAGGGCCTGGACGCTTCGCATATGGTCGAGCGGCAGGACCGCACCCCCGGCGTCATTGTGGCTGGTTTCCATCCAGACGAGGCCGGTGGCCAATCGGCTGGGGGTGAGCTTCGGGCTGAGCGCGTCTTTCAGCGTCTCGAGATCGATGGCGCCGCGATTGCTTGCCAAGGTGTGGAAAAAGAGGCCGGCGATGGTCGCGATGCCGCCCATTTCCGAGCGCAGCATATGGGCGCCCGCGTCGCAGATCACTTCTCCGCCACGCTCGGAGTGCGTGAGCAAGGCGACCAGATTGCCCATCGTTCCACTCGCCAGGAACAAGCCGGCTTCCTTGCCGGTGCGCTCGGCGGCGAGGGCTTCCAGCGTTTGGACGGTGGGGTCTCCGTCGCGGCTGTCGTCTCCGAGAGGGGCGCTCCTCATCCGTTCGAGCATCGCTTTGGTGGGTTTGGTGACGGTGTCGCTTCGCAGGTCGATGGACATCTTCTTTATGCTCGCTTTTTCCCAACAATCGTCATGGCGGATCACGTCGCGTCGACCGGCGCCGACAGCGATACCGGTGTTTCGTCGGACAGAACGGCGGCGCCGCCGAATTTTTGCACCAGCTTGACCGCCACGGTATTGCCGAACACGTTGATCGCCGTGCGGCCCATGTCCATGAAGGCGTCGACGCCGGCGACGATGGCCAGAGCCTCGATGGGCAGGCCGATGGCCGTCAGCACCATCGCCACGGCGACCAAGCCGCCGGACGGAACATTCGCGCTTCCCTTGCTGGCGATCGTCGTGGTGATGAGGATGGTCAGCAACGCCGATCCATCAAGGGGGACATGGTAGGCTTCGGCCAGAAAGGTGACGGCCAAGGCGAAATACATGATCGAGCCGTCTCGATTGAAGGAGTAGCCAAGCGGCAGCACGACTGAAACGATCTTGTTGGGCACGCCCATCCGTTCCAGCTTTTCCATATGAATGGGAAGCGTGACTTCGGAGGATCGGGTGGCGAAGGCGAGGATGACCGGTTCCATCACTTGTCGCGTTACGGCGAAGGGTTTTTCACCAATCAACGCCAAGGTGATCCAGAACACCACCAGCATGACGGCCAGTCCGAGGTACATGACGCCGACCAGCTTGGCCAGGGCTAGAACGGTGTTGAATCCTTGGGTGGCAAACAGCCAGGCCATGATGGCGGTGATGGCCAAGGGCGCTGTTCCGGTGATCCATTTGGTCATTTTGAAGGTGGCGGCGAGCACGGCTTCCAGCACCTTGACCAAAGGCGTGGCGACGGCGCCGGTGCTGGCCATGGCCAGACCGAACAGAATGGCGAAGACCAGGGTCGGCAGAATCTTCTGCGCGGCCATCACCGCGATGATGTTGGACGGGATCATGTCGAGAAAGAACTGCGCCCAATCGATCGACACGGCAAGATTGGCCGGAATTTTGCCCGTGGCCGATAGATCGGCGCCGAGGCCGGGATGAAAAATCGCATTGAGCCCAAGTCCGATCACCACCGAGACGATGGTCGCCAGATAGAAATAGACAAGACAGATGGCGGCCACCCGCCCGAGAGCCCGCATCTCGCTGCCCATGCGGTAGATGCCGAGCGCCACCGAGGCGAAAACGATGGGAATGACGATCATCTGAACCGCCGCGACGAAAGCGGTGCCGATCGGCCGCAACGTCTTGCCGAATTCCGGCCAGAGGAGACCGATGACAAGTCCGATGGCGAGTCCGATCAGCATTTGAATCGGCAGCGGAATATGGAGCCTTTTTTTGGTCTTGCCGTCCGCAGCGATCGCGGGTCCGCTCATGGCTGTGTCCTTTTTGTTAAGGTTCACTGGCGAAGGAGGCGACAAAACGCAGCCGCGCGTCGAGCGCATGCGCCAGATGGTCCCACATCCGGTGTTGGGCTTGATCGGCGTCGCGGGCTTCGATCGCCGCAAAGATTTCGAGATGTTCCAAGATGGCCTGACGGGTGCGGCTGATCTCGTAGCCGTGCACGCGTTGCAGCGCGAGGCCATTTTGCGCGCGCAAGGTCTCGTACATGTGCGTCATGCGCTGATTTTTGGTGGCGGCGAACAACGCCTGATGGAAGTCCCAACCGATCCGCTGCGCTTCGTCGACATCGACGCTTGTCATCCCTGCGAGGCCACGGAGGTCGGCGGCGCAGCGGACCAGGGCCTCCGTCGGACCGCGTTGGGCTGCCAACAAGGCGGCGACGCCTTCGAGGGCGAGACGAATTTCATGGATTTCGCGAAGGTCGGCGAGCGACAGGCGGCGGACAAAGGTGCCGCGCATCGGCGAAACGCTCAGCAGTCCGTCCCGCGTCAGGGATTTGATCGCTTCGCGGACGGGCGTGCGGCCAATATCGAGGGTCTCGGCCAAGCGCCGCTCGGAAATGGCGGCGCTGGCGTCGAGGGCGCCTGAGAGGATCATGTCGCGAATACGTGCGTAAGCTTTTTGGCAAAGCGGATCAATCTGGCTCATGACTGGTATACCAGCATAAACGCAGCGGGTTCGTCAACGAGCTGCGGTTCTCAGTGTGATGTTTTTCTTCCTCTCCGTGCGTGGGAGAGGGGTGGGGGCGAACGGACTTTTTCAGTACCGAAAAGCAGTGCTTACAGACTTTAGCCTCGCCTAGCGGCCCCATCGCCGCCGCGGTGCAGAGCCAAGGGGCGCGCAATGTTGGAGTTTGTCCCAGATCAGGCCTCGCCCGAGAAGCCCATGACGTCCTGCATGTCGTATTCGCCGGGGGCGCGCCCGACGATCCAGAGCGCGGCAGTCACCGCACCTCTGGCTAACATGCTCCGATCACTGGCGGAGTGCGTCAGGGTCAGGATCTCGTCGTCAGTGGCGAACACCACGCTATGGTCGCCGACGATTCCGCCACCCCGCAACACGGAGAAACCGATCTCCCCCGCCTCGCGCTCGCCGGTGAGGCCTTCGCGCGCGCGCCGCTCGACCGAGGCGAGAGAAACG
>DATNIV010000391.1:0-6673 GCA_035604255.1 Telmatospirillum sp.
CGTCGAGAGGTGTTTCGGTGGTCGACAGGACCTCGATGTTGAACCGTTCGAAAAGGGCGCGGGGACGGAATTCCGGACGCTGCAGGCGCTCGGCGATATGATCGTAGAGTCTGTCGGCGTTGGCGGCGTCCAGACGTTCCGTGATGCCGAGGACGGTGTGGAAGGCGTGATCGAGCCACATCCGGCTGGGGGTGCCGCGAAGAAGATGAAAGTTTTCGGCAAAGCGCCGCCAGATTTTCCGTTTGTCCGTTTCCACGGGACCGCCGTCGGCGCGGGGGACCCCTAAATCCTCCATGGGGACGCCCTGGCTGTAGAGCATGCGGAAGACGTAATGGTCGGGGATGATGAACAGGCTGGCCGGGTCGGGGAAAGGCTGGTTGTCGGCGAGCCAGGCAGGATTGGTGTGACCGTGCGGACTGATGATGGGTAAGCCGGCGATGGACTGGTAAATGGTCCTTGCGGCCTCCCGCGTTGCCGGATCGGCCGGGAGCAGGCGGTCTGGATGGGGGGAGAGTTTGGTCATCGGTCAGAATCCTTGTGATGCGCCGCCGTCCACCGGCAGCAAGACGCCTGTGACGAAACGGGCGGCGGGCGAACAGAGATAGACCGCAGCCCAGCCGATATCATTGGGTTCACCGAACCGTCCCATTGGAGTGCGCGACAGGATCTTGTTGCTTCTCTTCTCGTCGCCATCCAAGGCCTTGCGCAACATCGGCGATTCGATCCAGCCGGGGGCGATGGCGTTGACGCGCACGCCTTGTTCGGCCACTTCGGCCGACAACCCGCGCACCATGCCGAGATAGGCGGATTTCACGGCGGAATAGGCGATGACCAGGGGCATGCCGATCATGGCCGTCATCGACGCGGTGAACAGGATATTGCCGTGCTTGGCCGCGATCATCCCGGGCAGGACATAGCGGGACAAATTGTGGGCGGCCAGGACATGCGTGTTGATCAAATCGCCGAAAGCCTCGACCGTGGTGTCGACCGCCGCTTTCTTGAGGTGAATGCCGGCATTGTTGACCAGGATCGATACCGGGCCCGCCCGCTTGGTGATGCGGGCGACCAACGGTTCGGCGGTGGGGAAGTCGGTGATGTCGGCTACCTCATAGACGGCTTGCGGGCCGATCTGCCGGCAAGCATCCTGCAACACTGCTTCCCGGCGGCCGACGATGACCACCTTTGCGCCCGCTTTGGCCATGCAATCGGCCATGGCCAGACCTAAGCCGCTGCCGCCTCCGGTGATCAGGGCGACCTCTCCGTCGAGGCGAAAGACGTTTGTCGAGCAATCCGTGGTCATTTTCTACAACCTTGTTCCGTTGATGGTGCATCTTGGTGCTTGTACATGACGAAATATTCGCGATGACCCAGCGCCTCCGGTTTGCTGGGCGTTCCGGCGGCGGTCGAAGCGATCAAGTCGCCCAACTCGTCCGCCGCTTGATCGAGCGTCAAGAGTCCGGAGAGGACGCGGCCGGCATCGAAATCCATGTCTTCGCTCATGCGCGCAAAGGTTTGGCTGTTGCCGGTCACCTTGACGAGTGGAGCGACGGCCGAGCCGATCACGCTGCCCCGTCCGGTGACGAGCAGAACCAACTGGCTTCCTCCGCTGATCAGGTCCATCAGACCTTCCGTATCGTTGGGATTGGTGTAGCCGAACATCATGAAATGATCGTCTGGCACGCTGTCCATGACCCACAGTCCGGGCCACGGCGGTTGCTGTCCCACCTTGATCACGCCCTGGATGGGGCGCGATCCGCTTTTGGCGATGGCCCCCATGCTTTTTTCTTCAATGGTCGTCAGGCCGCCGGCGAAATTGCCGGGTGAGACGGAATATTGGCGGACCTGCTGGCAATAGCGCACCGCTTTGTCATAGGCCGCCTCCAGTTGTTCCCTGGCGTTTGCCGAGGCGGCGCGCTCCAGCATGATCTCTTTGAGGCCGATCATCTCGACGATTTCCTCGAAGATCGCCGTGCCGCCGGCGTCCACCAGCCGGTCGAAAAAGGCTCCGACCACCGGATTGCCGACCAGTCCGCTGGTGCCGTCGGATCCCCCGCACTCACAGCCGACGGTCAGGTCGGCCAGACCCATCGGCACACGCGGCGTTTCCCGGAAAATTTGCCGCCGGAGCGTGGTGACGATCTGTTTGCCGCGTTCGATGGATGTCCGTGTTCCGCCGGTGTCCTGGATGAGCAACCATTCGGCCGGCCGGCCGCTTTGTCGGGCGACGTCTGCGATCTTGGCCGCTTGGGTGTATTCGCAGCCAAGCCCAACGGCGAGAACGGCGCCCACATTGGGATGCCGCGCCAAGGACAGGATTAGCCTGATAGCGTATTGGTTGTCGTAGCAGCCGGGGAACCCGATGACATGAACATCGTTTTCCCCCTGGGCGATGGCCTGGGCGACATGACTGGCGCATTCGACCGTATAGATCACCAGAACGATATTGCGGATGCCCTTGCGGCCATCAGGACGCAGGTATCCGCTCCAGGTTGGAAGGTTAGTCATATCGCATGTCCGTTGTGGTGCCGGAATGGAGGTCTAGCGTGGCGGAACGGGCATCGAAATTGCTGCGGCAATTGTGAAGGTGGACCCAGTCGCCTCGCTGGATGGTCTGACTGGCCGTTCCGATCGGCACGCCGAATTTGATGATGGGCCCGTCAGCGGCGATGTCGCACAGCGCCACTTTATGTCCCAATGCGATCGCTTCGGTCAGGATGACCGAATCGTCGCTGCCCCTGGTCGTCACTATGCCGGGCGGCGCGTCGTCCAGCAATGTGGCCACATTGTCTTTCGGGTGGATTTTGAAACAACTCGCCGTCATGACGACCTACAAGATCCCGTATTTACGAAAGGCGTCGGTGCTCGACATGCCTGCCTCGATTTCCTTCCGCACGGTTTTCTCGCCGCGCGCCTTGGCCAACGCTTTTTCGATGACTTCCGTCTCATGACGCGCGGGAATGACGATCACGCCGTCCAGATCGCCGAAAACCAGATCGCCGGGTTCGACCCAGACGCCACCGATTTCGATCGGGCACCGGTAGTCCGCCACTTTGGTGCGGACCCCGGAATCCTGGGCGAAACGCCCGCGACTGAAGACCGGCCAGTTTTGTTCGAGCACCATCGGCGTATCGCGATGAAAGCCATTGATGACGGCGCCTGTGGCGCCTCGATGCTTGGATGTGGCGGTGAGAATCTCGCCCCAATAGGCGCACCGCATGTCGCCACCGCTTGCCAGGTAGATCTCGCCGGGGCGCAATTGGTCGAGGGCTTCGGTTAATTTGCCGAACGGCTGCTTTTGAGGGCCGAAAACATCGATCATGACCACGGGCATCGCGCGGCCGACCAGCTTCATGTCCTCGCGCATCGGCTGGATGGCCTGGGGAAGAATTTGATGAAAGAGGCCAAGTTCGTCGAGAATATCACCCACGACAGGCGTATATAGCTCATTCTGAAAGAGGCTAAAGATCTCCGTATCGGTCATTTTTTCTCCGATGAGCAAGGCAATTCCCAAATAATACGAGGTCGATCCGCCCGAGTGGAGGCGTCATATCGAAATGTGGCGAACGACATGACGCCTCTCGGACGCGCTTTTTAAGCTTCGATGCCGGCCTCGGTCCTTCCGTGTTTCGGCAGGATCAGATGCATGATCAGTGCGGCGGTCGGATAGATGACGGACGCGCCGACGAACAGGACCATATAGTTGCCTCCGGTGGCATCCAGGATACGGCCGATGGCTAGCGCCACGAACATGCCCATGATGCCGCCGGCAAAACCGCCGATACCGATCACCGAACTCACCGCGTTGGCGGGAACGGTATCGGATACGATGGTGTAAAGATTGGCGGCGAACCCTTGATGCGCGGCGGCGGCGAGGCTGATCAAGAGGACGGCGCCCCACAGGTTGGAAACCTGAGAGACAAATCCGACGGGAACCACGCAAAAGGCGACCGTGAAGATGGCGATTCGGCGAGCCTTCAGTGTGCGCATGCCGCGCTTGATCAGATGCGACGATAGCCAGCCGCCGCCGATGCTGCCGACATCGGCGAACAGGTAAATGGTGACCAGCGGCGCCATGGCGGCCATCATATTGACGCCGAATTGCCGGTTCAGATAACCAGGAACCCAGTTCAGATAGAACCACCAGACGGGGCTCGACATCAGCATGCCGACCATGAAGGCCCAGGTGCCGCGATAGCCCAAAAGAGAAATCCACGGAATTTTTTTCTCGGGGGGAATCGGATCGCTGCGGATATAGGCCAGTTCAGCGGCCGACAACCTCTTTTGATCTTCTGGATGCTTGTAAAGCAGACCCCAGCAAATGACCCAAATGAAGCCGGTGGCGCCGGTCACGATGAAGGCGAGCTTCCATCCGAAGGCCACGACGATCAGCGGCAGGATGATCGGTGTTATCACGGCGCCGATGTTGCTTCCGGCGTTGAAAATGCCCGTGGCGAGCGCGCGTTCCTTGGCCGGGAACCAGTCGGTAATGGCGCTGATCGAAGCTGGAAAATTGCCGCCCTCCATCAGGCCCAGGCCGCCACGGGCGATCTTGAAGCCGAAGACGGACCCCATCAGCCCGTGCAGGCAGGCGAATACGCTCCACCCGGCCACGGCGATGGGAAGCCCGATCTTGACGCCCACTTTGTCCATGAAGCGTCCCATGCCGGCGTACCCAAGCGCATACATGAAGGAAAAGGCGGCGACGACATCACCGAAATCCGTCTCGGTCCAGCCGAGATCCTTCATCATTGTTGGCTTCAGCAATCCAAGGATTTGCCGATCCATGTAATTTATGGTCGTTGCAAAAAATAGCAAAGCGCAGATTGTCCAACGGTAGTTGCCAACTTTCGTTACGATTTTCGAGGCAACCCCAAGATCAGCTAGGCTGTCGATCTGAGACATTTCTCCATCCTCTAATTATATCTACTTCGTAGCGCCCGAATATTTTGACGGCGCGGTATTCCTTTGTGAGGCATAACCTGTATGACAGGTTTGCATCATGCACTTGACTCAGGCGGTAGGCAAGCCGTTATTGAACGTCGCTAGCGATCATCGCGGAGGCTCGACGCCGAGACGCCACGCGAGTCTTGCAGACGCGCCCCTTTTGGGGTGGGATGAGTTCGGTTCGGCTAGATGGGGATGTTGTCGTCGTGACGGAACAGTCGAAATTGCCACCAAACGGTTCACCGCCGCAGCGTCGGGAAAGCAGTGACAGCTTGGCCAGCCAGGTCGTGTCCTATCTGCGCGAACATATCGCCACGGAAGGATTGCGGCCGGGAGCCCGATTGCCCAGTGAAGCGAAGATCTGTGCGACTCTGGGCATCAGTCGTCCCATTGTGCGCGAAGCCTTGCGGACTTTGGCCGCGACCGGTTTGATCGAGATGGCGGTGGGGAAGCGTGCCCAAGTCAGTGTGCTTGACGGAGCCGCGCTGTTGAACGTCATCGAAAATGCCGTGCTGACGGGGCAGGCGGATGTATGGCATGTGATGGAGATGCGCCGTGGTATCGAAATCGCCATGGCCGCTCTCGCGGCGGAGCGTCGCACGGAGAAAATGGCGAAAAGTCTTACGGGTATTGTCGCGGAGATGGCCGGCAAGATTGATCGCGTCAGGGATTATACGGAACTCGACTTACGCTTCCATCTTGCTCTGGCCGAGGCGGCCGATAACCCTCTTTATCTGATGCTGGTCGAGGCCTGTCGGCAAATCTTTGAGACCTCCATGGTGATCGGTATCGAGCGATGGGCGGCAACGCCGGAGTTGAACCGTGTTCAGCAGTTGCATGAAGGTATTTTGGCGGCCGTTATTGCCGGCGATGCCAGCGGCGCCAGTCAAGCCATGGCGCAGCATTTTGATAGCGCGATCCGTGTGATGTTCGGCAGCCGGCCCGCCCAGGATCGGATCAGCGTGCCTGGCGAGGGACAAAAAAACTAGTGCACGGACACATCTGAATATGTCTGTGCACTAGGGCATTTCACCTATTTCAGAATGGCGTTTGATTTCATCCAATCGATCGCCAGATTGGGCCACAAGGAAACAGGCATCTGGCGGGTGTCTCGGATGCCGAATCCATGGCTTCCGTCCTTGAATATATGCAGTTCGGCCGGAACGCCCGATTTCTTCAGGGCCTGGTAATAGCGGAGCGAGTTCTCCGCGGGTACGGCCGGATCATCGTCAGCGAGCACGATGAAGGTTGGCGGGGTGTCCTTGGTGACGTGCAAATCCGGAGAATAGGCATCGATACGGTCTGCTGACGGATCTTTTCCGAGCAGGTTGTCCCTCGTTTCGAGATGCGTGTACTGACTATCCATGGTGACGACGGGATAAAGCAACATCAGGAAGTCAGGGCGGGCGGAAAGGGTGTCGGCTTCGTCTTTTGGCTCATAGACCTTCTTGTTGAACTCGGCTCCGACGGATGCCGCCAGATGTCCGGCGGCGGACGCGCCCAGCAACCCAATACGGTGGGGATCCAGTCCCCATTCCTTGGCATGCTGGCGGACGATCCGAATGGCGCGCTGTCCATCTTGCAAGGGAACGTCAGCTCCGTTGACATGGCCTTCCCCCGGCAAGCGATACTGCAGCAGGAAGACGGTCACGCCATAAGGGTTGAGCCAACGCGCCATTTCGGCGGCTTCCTTGTCCACGACGATCCGGGAGTAAGCGCCGCCCGGCGC
>DATNIV010000392.1:0-5811 GCA_035604255.1 Telmatospirillum sp.
TTTCTGGTTTCATGGGATTTCTCGCCAAAGCTCTGCCAAGGGTGGTGGGTCGAATAGGAAAAATGCGCCACACAAACATTCTTTTTTGTATGTAAGTGTGGGAAAGGGCGTCATTACGACATATCGACGTGGGGGATGAGACTCAATCTTCCACGAAATATGAAATAATACATTGATTTTCCACATGTATATATCGTTTGTGCATGATCCGCGATCTGCGCGCCAAATCTGCTCTGTACCGTATAGTCCAGTTTTTGTTTACATACAATAAGAAATGTATATGAGCTTATATGGCGATATGGCATCGGAATGCGTCAAAATTTTGGCATATTTTTTTTGGTGAATTGGCAAAAACGCGAAAATCACGGTTGCGAAGATACGTCATTGAAGTCTCGTGATGAGGAATGACGTCGAATAAATTTTATAAAACAATATGTTATCGTAACATAAAAATATACATTTGAAACTGTATGTAACCTAAGATAGGCTTGCTGCGAAAGATGCGTGGGGAGGTGGTATGGCGCGCAGAACCAAGGCCGAAGCGGAACAGACACGGGCGTTGTTGCTTGATACGGCGGAAAAAGTCTTTAGTGAAAAAGGCGTTGCGCGCACGTCTCTCGACGATATCGCCAAAGCGGCCTCCATGACCCGAGGCGCGATCTATTGGCATTTCGCCAACAAGGAAGAGCTGTTTGACGCCATGCAGAGCCGCGTCCAGTTGCCCATCGAGCAACTGCGCGCCGATGTGGTTTCCCAGGCGAATCCGCTACAGGCTTTGCAGGACTTTTGGGTTCAGGCCTTGATTCGGGTGACCGAGAGCGAATCGGTGGGGCGCGTTCTCAATATCATGTTTCACAAATGCGAATATGTCGGCGAATTGGAGAAGTTTCGCCGTCGGCGCATCTGTATGGGGCAGACCTTGATCGATCTGATGACGCATGCCTATGCGGAAGCGGCCAGAAAAGGCCTGCTGGCTGTCGGCGTCGATCCCGCGTTGGCTGCGATCGCAACCCATAATTTTATCGGAGGAACGCTCAGCCATTGGCTTTTGGTGCCCGAACATTGCGACCTCAAGGCGCAGGCGGGTCCACTGGTGGAACTGTTCATGCGGGGATTGCGGGCTTAAGTCCGCATAGCTCTCCCCCCTTCTTTCTATCTTTGGTCGTTCCCCACAAGCGGTCAAAGAGTGAAGGGGGGCGACTGGCGGCGGCATTTTTCGGATCCCCCCTCCGAAAAAAGGCGCGGACTCCCCTGTCCCGTCGCCATGCCGCCGCCAGACCATTTATTGGTTTGGCCGTGAACCCGATAGACTTTCCCTGGCGTCGACCAGTTCGCGCCATGTCGTCTCGTCAACCTCGATGCCGCGGGCCAAGCGTTCGCTTTTCTTGCGTTGTTCGGGCTCGCCTGGGAAGAGCATCTCGCCCTCGATGGTGCGCGACTGTCGGACCCAAGGGAAAAAGTCCTCGATTTCAGCGGCAAAGCTGTCTGCTCCGCCCATCCTGGCCGGATCGATGATGATCGATAGGATGCCGTTCACTATGCGTTTGTCGCCGGGTTCGGTCACGCGTTCGGTCGGGCTGCCGGTCAGGGCGCCGCCAAGCAGGGAACAGATTAACGCCAGACCTCCCCCCTTGTGTTTGCCGAAGGGGATCAAGGCTCCGTAAGGCTGCTCGATCATGCAGGCCGGGTCGGTGCTGGGCAGGCCGTCGGCATCGACGACAACGCCGGGGTCCAAAGGCTTCCCGGTGTTATAGGCCACCCGGGCTTTGCCAACGGCGATGGCGCTGGTGGCGAAATCGAGAACCACGGGCGTATGGTCGGCCCGGGGGATGCCGACGCAGAAGGGATTGGTGCCGAATTTCGGGTCGACGCCGTTGAACGGCGCGACCAGCGGGCGGCAATAGGCGTTGACGAAATGAATCGAGACCAAGCCGGCGGCGGCGCATTGTTCGGCCCAGGCGCCGACGCGTCCCAAATGATGCGCATATTTCAGGCTGGTCACGCAGACTCCGGTGGTTTGCGCGCGCGCGATGCCGGCGTCCATGACTTGCCGGGTGACCACTTGGCCGTAGCCGCATTGTCCATCGAAAACCAGGATGGCATTGTGATCGGCGACGAGTTTCGCCGACGTGTTGGGTTTCAGCCCCCCATAGTTTATCGACGCGACATATTGCGGAATCATGCCAACGCCATGGGAGTCATGACCTTGCAGATTGGCTTCGACCAGATTGGCGGCGACGATATCGGCTTCTTCTTGGGAGCTGCCGGCCAAGCGGACGATCTCCGCGGTGATGGAGTGGAGTTGCGGGGCGGAAAAAATCGGCATGTTTCTTCTCGGACACTTAAGGGAAGACAAGGTGTGGTCATGAGCGGCCCCGAGAGACGTCGGGTCCGTGACGACAACGGGCGGCGGCAACGGGGCGCGATGGTCGCTCACTGTAACGAACTTTTTCGGACCGGCAATGACTTAGGAGCCGTGCATTCATGATTTAGCTCCTCTCTCCTACCGCTGGCTATCGCTTGCACATCGTTATCCGCGATGGAAAATATCAAAGATTTTGGGGGCTTGGCGGCTTGCAGGGAACACCGATGAACACAGATGCGCGCTTCGCGGCTCACAGATGGGCAATAGATAGGCCTGATCCTGTTTATCGGGTCTTTTGTCACCCGAGATCGTCTCGATTGCCTGTGGCGTTCAGGAAACTTCATCCCCTGTCATCTGTGGGCCGCGAAGCGGCATCCGTGTTCATCGGTGTTAATAATATCCTGTGCTGTGGATCGTCTTACCGGGGGGCTGTCTTCACCGGCGCGGTTGTTAGGGGAATGCCGCGACTTTCCTGGAGTCATCACGGAAATTCCCATAATCAATCAAAAGTTAAATTAACCATAATTGAGTTAATTGTTCATTGTGCATTGCAAAACAACAGTTTAAGTGACGCGTGCGGCTTGCGCTCGTGACGTTTAATCGCTACCTGTTGGGCACCAAACGACCTTCCTGGAGGGGAAATCATGGCCTTGAGCAGGCGCAAGACGAAGTCGGCGGACACCGCTGTGAACGCCGAGGATCTCGTTGCGTTCTATAAGAATATGCTGCTGATCCGGCGATTCGAGGAGAAGGCGGGACAGCTTTACGGCATGGGCTTGATCAATGGTTTTTGTCATCTCTACATCGGGCAGGAAGCCGTGGTGGTGGGGATGCAGTCGACGATCAGCAATGCCAAGGATTCGGTGATCACCAGCTATCGCGATCACGGGCATATGCTGGCCTGCGGCATGGATCCCAAGGGGGTCATGGCGGAACTGACCGGTCGCTCGGGCGGTTATTCCAAAGGCAAGGGCGGCTCCATGCATATGTTCAGCCGCGACAAGAAATTCTATGGCGGCCACGGGATCGTTGCCGCGCAGGTGCCGCTGGGCACCGGTTTGGCCTTTGCCCATAAATATTCCGAAGATGGCGGCGTCTGTCTTTGCTATCTGGGCGATGGCGCGGTCAACCAGGGGCAGGTCTATGAATCGTTCAACATGGCCTCGCTGTGGAAATTGCCGGTGATCTATGTCATCGAGAACAACAAATATGCCATGGGCACCTCGACCGAACGGTCTTCCGCCGGCAACGACCTTTGCAGGCGCGGCGCGGCTTACGATATTCCCGGCATGCAGGTCGACGGCATGGACGTGCTGGCAGTCAAAGCCGCCGGCGAGGAAGCGGTCGCCAAGGTGCGAGCCGGCGAGGGGCCTTATATCCTTGAGATGAAGACCTATCGGTACCGGGGACATTCGATGTCGGACCCGGCCAAATACCGGACCAAGGAAGAAGTGGCGAAGATGCGCGAACAGCATGATCCGATCGACCAGTTGCGTAAAAAGCTGCTCGACGGCGCTATCGTTACGGAAGAACAGCTCAAAGAGATCGATCGCGACGTCAAAGCGGTGGTCAGTCAGGCGGCCGATTTCGCGCAAGCCAGCCCGGAGCCGGATGCTTCCGAACTGTTCACCGATATCTTGATCGAAGCCTAAGGGGAACGGACATGCCGATACAAATTCTCATGCCGGCCCTTTCGCCGACCATGACCGAGGGGAAATTGGCCCGTTGGCTGAAAGCCGAGGGCGACGCGGTGAAATCAGGTGACATTCTGGCCGAGATCGAGACCGACAAGGCGACTATGGAGATGGAAGCCGTCGACGAGGGAACGCTGGGACGAATTCTGATCGCCGCCGGAACCGAAGGTGTCGCCGTCAATACGCCGATCGCTTTGCTGCTGGAAGAGGGCGAGGAGAAATCCGCCTTGGATGCCGCCGCCGCTCCGGTTGTTCCGGCGTCTCCCGCCATCGCCGCGCCGATCGCCGCCGCCGCCGCCCTGGCGCCGCCCGCGCAAAGCTTCGCCGGCGCCGATCTGCCTGCCGAAAAGACTTACGCAAAAATGGTGCGGATGACGGTGCGCGAAGCCTTGCGCGACGCCATGGCCGAGGAAATGCGCAACGACCAGAACGTTTTTCTGATCGGCGAGGAGGTCGCGCAATATCAAGGCGCCTACAAGGTCAGCCAAGGGTTGCTCGATGAGTTTGGGGCAAAACGGGTGATCGACACGCCGATCACCGAAATGGGCTTTACCGGTCTGGCCTCCGGCGCGGCTTATGCCGGCTTGAAGCCGATCGTCGAATTCATGACCTTCAATTTCGCCATGCAGGCCATCGATCATATCGTCAATTCCTCGGCGAAGACTCTGTACATGGGCGGCGGCCAGGTGTCGTCCTCGATCGTCTTCCGTGGTCCCAACGGCGCGGCGTCGCGCGTCGGCGCCCAGCATTCCCAATGCTATGCGTCTTGGTATGCCCATGTTCCCGGCCTCAAAGTGGTGGCCCCCTATTCTGCGGCCGACGCCAAGGGGTTGCTGAAGGCGGCGATCCGCGACCCCAATCCGGTGGTCTTTCTGGAAAACGAGCTTTTGTACGGTCAGAGTTTCGATGTGCCGGACGATCCTGATTTCGTGGTGCCGATCGGCAAGGCCAAGATCGAACGCCCCGGGAGCGGCGTCACCGTGGTCGCCTTCTCGAAGATGGTGCAATCGGCCTTGGAGGCCGCCGAACTCCTGGCCAAGGAGGGGATCGACGTCGAGGTGATCAATCTTCGGACCATTCGGCCGCTGGATGTCGAGACGATCGTTCGTTCGGTACAGAAGACCAATCGGATCGTCACGCTGGAGGAAGGTTGGCCGTTTGCCGGCATCGGCGCTGAAATCGCCGCCGTCGTCCAGGAAAACTGTTTCGATTGGTTGGACGCGCCGGTCACCAGGGTGACCGGCAAGGATGTGCCGATGCCCTATGCCGCCAATCTGGAACGACTGGCGCTGCCGCAGATCGACGACATCGTCGCCGCGGTCAAAGCCGTCAGTTATCGTTGAGGAGTCCCGTCCATGCCGATCCAGATTTTAATGCCCGCGCTGTCTCCGACCATGAGCGAAGGCAATCTCGCCCGATGGCTGAAGAAAGAAGGCGATGTGGTGAAGGCCGGCGATGTGCTGGCCGAGATTGAAACCGACAAGGCGACCATGGAATTCGAAGCGACCGACGAAGGGACGTTGGGCAAGATTCTGGTCGCCGCCGGAACGCAGGGTGTGAAGGTCAATGAGCCGATCGCCCTGTTGTTGGAAGAGGGCGAGGACGCCTCGGCGCTCGCCGCAGTTTCGCTCAAGCCGGATTCATCTCGTCATTCCCGCGAAAGCGGGAATCCAGCCGTCGCTATGGATCCCCGCCTGCGCGGGGATGACGAAAAAAAAGAAATCGTTCCAGCTCAACCTCTTGTCACCGCCC
>DATNIV010000393.1:0-5793 GCA_035604255.1 Telmatospirillum sp.
TCGGAGGCGCGCTGATGCGGACGGTGCCGTTGATGGCCGGATCGGCGCCTTTGGCGGCGCGGAGAAGGGCGAAGGCGTCGTCTTCCATCCGATGTCCCAATTCGGCGATCCGGCTGCCTTCGGGGGTCAGCGCGACGGCACGGGGGTATCGGTCTATCAAGCGCAAACCCAACGCGGTTTCCAGCAGGGCGACGCGCCGGGCCACGGTCGTGTGATCGACCTTCAGTTGCCGGGCTGCTTCCGAAAAACTGCCGACCTTGGCGAGAGCGAGGAAGTGTCGCAAGTCTTCCCAGTTCATGTGCGTTTTTCCTCATGAATGATGCATATTTGAGGAATAGTCCATAAGGCGCCGGCCCGCTAGGATTCCGTCACTCAAGAGGAGGCGAAGATGGTTGCGGTTGTGCAAATGGAACGGGCTGGTGGTCCGGAGGTGTTGCGGTTGGTCGATGTGGCGATGGCTTCCCCCGGTCCCGGCGAGGCGAGAGTGCGCCAGACCGCCGTCGGAGTGAATTTCGTCGACATCTATTTTCGCAGCGGCCTCTATTCCCCGCCGCATTTTCCGGCCGTCCTCGGCGTCGAGGCGGCGGGTGTGGTCGAGGCGGTGGGGGAGGGGGTGACCGACGTCGGTCCTGGCGACCGCGTGGTTTATGGCGGCCTGCCAATTGGTGGCTATGCCGCTATCCGCACTCTACCCGCGGCTCGTCTTTTGAAGCTGCCCGAGGCGATATCGCCTCGGGCAGCCGCGGCGTCCCTGTTGCGCGGCTTGACGGCGCATATGCTGTTGTATCGCGTGTTTCCGCTTCAGCCGGGACAACATGTGCTGATTCATGCCGCGGCCGGCGGAGTCGGACTGATCCTCACGCAATGGGCCAAGCGGCTGGGGGCGATCACCATCGGGACGGTGGGTTCGGAGGAAAAGGCGGCCCTGGCGCGGGCGCATGGGCTCGATCACGCCATTTGCTATCGGCAGACCGATTTCGTCGCCGCCGTTCGTGATCTCACAGGCGGTCTTGGGGTCGATTTCGCCGTCGACGGCATCGGCGGCGAGACGCTGGCGAAAACCGTCACGGCCTTGCGTCCGTTTGGCATCGTCGCCAGTATTGGCCAGGCCGGTGGGACAATTCCGCCGGTGGACGTTCATTCCCTGAAGTGCGTCTCGCTGGCGCGTCCGAGCGTCCTGGCCTATGTCTCCGATATCAAGATTTATCGAGAGGCGGCGGCGTCGCTTTTCGGCGTTCTGGCCGACGGGTTGCAAGTCGAAATCGGCGCCGAATTTCCGTTGAGCGAGGCGGCAAAGGCCCATATGGCCCTGGAGGCCGGAAAAACCACCGGCTCCGTCCTGCTGATTCCGTAACGGTTTCTTCGAGTTGCTGTCATTGCGAGCGATCAGCGAAGCAATCCAGACTCCGGCCGTGTGGACTGGATTGCTTCGCTGATCGCTCGCAATGACGCCGTGATGCCCCCAGACGGTCAACCCATCAGAGTCGCTGTGCAGACGAACTACACACTCAGTTCGAGGACGGCTTTGATCAGATTGTCGGCGCCGTCGGCGATCTGGCGGATGCTGGCGTCCAGCATGTAACACGGTGTCGAGACCACTTTGTTAGCCCGATCGATCGCGATCTCGCCGTGATCGCGCGCACAAGGCGTGCCGCCCATGGTTATGATCGCGGCGCCGACATCTTCGTCCTTGCCGACGGTGAGTTCGACCTTGCCCAGCACCTTGGCCAGGATGACGGGGGCGATGCACAAGGCGCCGATCGGTTTTTCGGCCTGATGGGTGGCGCGAATGGCGTCGGCCACGGTCGGCTCGACCGAACAGTCCGCCCCGTCGATGGCGAAGCTGCACAGATTTTTGGCGGCGCCGAGGCCGCCGGGGAAGACCAGGGCGTCGAAATTCTTGGGATCGAATGTCGCCAAATCCCGGATATCGCCCCGCGCGATGCGGGCCGCTTCGACCAGCACATTGCGTGTCTCTGCCATCGGCTTTCCGGTGACGTGGTCGATGACGTCCCGTTGCGCGATGTTTGGGGCGAAACACTGATAGACGGCGCCCTGGCGATCGATCGCCAGCAGCGTCATCACGGCTTCGTGAATTTCCGAACCGTCCTTGACGCCGCATCCCGATAAAACCACGGCAATGTTCTTTTTCGCAGTCATGATCTTCCTTTCCTACCGACTCCGTTCCCGTGTGTTCCATCGCTGGCCAAGCACGGAGGGACGTTCCTCTCGGAGCATTGCGGTTGTCCGGACATGACTTAAAGCCCTCTCCGGACGATACCTTAGCCTAAGTTCCCAAGGCCCTCCGGGCAATATGCGTTTGCTCCAGGCTGTTCAGGCCGCCTGCACGCCCTTGATGAACGTGCCGACCACGTTTTTCAGGTCGTTCGCTTCTTGCAGCAGGGACCGTGCGGACCGCAGGACCAGCTCGGCTACGGACCCGGTTTCCGAGGCCGATCGGGTGACGCCGGATATATTGTTCGACACATTTTGAGTTCCGGTCGCAGCCTGTTGGACATTGCGGGCGATTTCGGAGGTGGCCGAAGATTGTTCCTCGACGGCCGAGGCGATGGCGGTGGCGATGCCGTGGATTTCCTGGATGCGCCCGACAATGCCGCCGATGGACGACACCGCTTCCTTGGTCGCCTGTTGGACGGCGGTAATTTGAGCGCCGATTTCCTCGGTTGCTTTGGCGGTCTGGTTGGCCAGATGCTTGACTTCGCCGGCCACCACGGCGAATCCCTTGCCGGCTTCGCCGGCTCTTGCCGCTTCGATGGTGGCATTCAGCGCCAGAAGATTGGTTTGGCTGGCGATATCGTTGATCAGACTGACCACTTCGCCGATGCGACTTGAGGTTTCGGCCAGACTTTTCATTGTTTCGTTGGTGCGGACGGCCTCGTCTGACGCCACCAGCGTGACGTGGCTGGATTGATCCATCTGGCGCGCGATTTCGCGGATCGAAGAGGTCAGTTGTTCGGCGGCCGAGGCTACGGTCTGTATGCTCGACGATACGTCGGCAGAAGCCCGCGCGACCACTTCGGCCTGACGATTGGTCTGTTCCGCCGTGGACGACATGGCGCCGGCTGTTTTGTCCATGCCTTCCGCCGAAGTGCCGACCTGGTCGACCATCCGATACACGTTCTGTTGGAAATCCTCGACCAGTCGGTTCAGCAGATTGCGTTTTGCCGCTTCGGCCGCGACTTGGGCTTGTCCTTGTTCGGCGAACAGGCGCTCCTTTTCCCGAGCGTTGTGACGGAACACTCTGAGCGCGGCCGCCATGGCGCCGATTTCGTCCTGGCGATCCGTCGGCGGGAGTTCGATATCCGCATGTCCCGCAGCCAACTGGTTCATCGCTTCGGTGATCCGCGTGATGGGGCGGGCCACTTTGCCGGTGATCAGCCAGCCCAGAACGATCGTAATGAAGAGCAAAGCCAGCGTGACGCCGATCAGCAACGACTGACGTAAATGGGCCAATGGGGCGAAAACCTTGGCGTGATCCATGGAAATGCCGACATACCATTTGACCGTGGGAAGACCGCTGATGGGGTAGAAGCGAACGATCTGTTCGTCGTCCCGATCGCTCATGGTCGAGTCCTGGGCGATGACGGGCTTGCCGCCCATTGGCTTCATCACCTTGTCCTTGTCGGGATGAACCAGGACGGTGCCATCCTCGTCAACCAGGAAGACGAATCCTTTCCCGCCCAGCTTTACCGATTGCAGGAAGTTGTTCAGGGCGCCCAACTCCAGATCGGCACCGAACACGCCGAAGACGCTGTTTCCATGCAGGATGGGATTGGCCAGCGAGATCACCAGTTTTCCGGTGGAGGCGTCGACGTAGGGTTTGGTCAGGGTCAGCGCTTTGGCCGTCACGGCCGCGCCATACCAGGGGCGCTTGCGCGGGTCGTAGCCGGCGGGCATGACGTTGCCGGGACCATCGATCATGGCGCCGCTCTGTTCGTCGCCAAAATAGACGTCGGCAAAGGTTCCCGCCAAGGTCGGGCGGCGGAACACCTCGAGCATGGCCGCCGGATCGTCGATCTTGGCGATGTCGTCGGTGGTCGAGCGGGCCAAAAGCAGGCGTCCATCGAGCCATTTTTGAATATTGTCAGCTGCAGATTCGCCGATGCTCTGTATTTCCGCGGAAAATTCGTCGGTTAGTGCTTTGCTGCTCTCGGAATAAAGCCAGCCCCCCAGGACACCGAAGGAGATCAAAATAAGAAGCGTCGATGCGGCCAGAATCTTGTGGATGAATTTCTGATTGTAGGATTGACGCTCCGCCATTGTTGCCTCCAGGGCTTTTCCAGTAGGGGTCTGCATGGTTGATGCCTCATCAATAGGCAGGGGGTCGGTGATAGCCAAAAAGTGCTATTATATTCGGCATATAAATCGAGGGAGAGGTGATGAATTTTTGATGATGGGAGCCATCGTCGTCAGGCCCCCTTTTCTTTTGTCTCTATCTCGCTGTTCGTTTGATCGATGTCTTTCGAAATGGGGCCAAACGCGTTGATGAGAGATATGCGCATGCCAATATGAGAATTGTCGGGGAATGCTTGTTCCACCTGTCACGGATCGTTAATGTGTGCCCCTTCCTTGACGTAAAGGTTCTGGTTGCGCAATGAGCTATCACAGCACCCGGGGGCGCTCGCCCGCCCTCGCTTTCGACGATGTCCTTCTGGCCGGACTGGCTCGGGATGGCGGTCTCTATCTGCCCGAACAATGGCCGCATTTCTCCAAAGAGGACTTGGCGTCTTTCGCCGGACTGCCCTATGCCCAGTTGGCGGTGCGGGTGATGCGTCCTTTCCTCGACGGGACCATTGCCGAGGACGATTTCGCCGCCTTGGTGGCGGAGACCTATGCCGACTTCGATCATGCCGCGGTGGCGCCGCTTCGGCAATTGGGGCGCAATGACTGGCTTCTTGAGCTTTTCCATGGGCCGACGCTCGCCTTCAAGGACTATGCCCTGCAATTGCTGGGGCGCCTGTTCGATCATGTGCTGACCAAAAAGGGGCAAAGGGTCACCATTGTCGGGGCCACGTCGGGGGATACCGGTTCGGCGGCCATCGAGGCTTGCCGGGATCGGGCTTCGGTCGATATCGTCATTTTGCATCCCAAGGGCCGCACCTCCGAGGTTCAGCGCCGTCAGATGACCACGGTCACCTCGACCAATGTGCGCAATATCGCCGTCGAGGGAACCTTTGACGATTGTCAGGACATGGTCAAAGCCATGTTCAACGACCAGCCGTTTCGCGATCAGCTGCATTTGTCGGCGGTGAATTCGATCAATTGGGCGCGCATCATGGCCCAGATCGTCTATTACGTCGCCGCCGGAACGGCGTTGGGCGCGCCGCATCGCGCCATTTCCTTTGCCGTGCCGACCGGGAATTTCGGTAATGTCTATGCCGCTTTCGCCGCCAGGCGCATGGGGTTGCCGATCAGCCAGTTGGTGGTTGGGTCCAATTCGAACGATATTCTCGCCCGGTTTTTCGAAACCGGGACAATGAGCATGGCCGAGGTGGTGCCGACGCTCAGTCCCAGCATGGACATCCAGGTGTCGAGCAATTTCGAACGCTATCTGTTCGATCTGTTCGGCGAGGACGGTACGCGTGTCGCCGATTTCATGGAGCGTTTCCGCCGGGATCGCCAGTTCGAAGTGGGCGAGACCATGTTGGCCGGAATCAATCGCCTGGTTCAAGGCTATCGCCTGAACGATCTGGCGACCACGGAGGCCATTCGTCAGCTTTATCAGGAAACCGGCGAACTGCTCGATCCGCATTCGGCGATCGGCGTGGCGGC
>DATNIV010000394.1:0-14194 GCA_035604255.1 Telmatospirillum sp.
GATGTGAAATTGTCCGGCGGCGTCGCCCGGCACGAAAGGCACCATCAGCGCCGAGACGGCCAAGCCGGCCGGCGTGCTGATCAGCGAGGCGATCAAGATATTGCCGAGTGCGTTGGGAATGACCGGCCCCAGGATCGAGGCGTAAATGACCATCATGGTGCCGGCGATCCCGGCCATGCCGCAGGTCATGATGCCGAACAATTCGCCGCGCGCCATGCGTGCGAGATAGGGGCGCACCAAGAGCGGGGCTTCGATCATGCCGACGAAGATATGGACGGCGGCGCCCAGTCCGAGCGCTCCCCCCACCCCCATGCTTCGGCGCAGCAGCCAGGCGAATCCCAGAACGATGCGCTGTAAAACGCCCCAGTGAAACAGCAAGGCCGAAATCGCCGAAATCGTCAGCACCAGCGGCAGCGCGCGGAACGCGAGAATGAAACTGGCACCCGGTTTGGTTTCGGCAAATGGGAGAGGGCCGCCGCCCAGATAACCAAAAACGAAACCGCTTCCGGCGTCGGTGGCCGTCTGGAGAGCTTCGACCCCGTGGTTCAGCAGGAAAAAGACGTTCGTCGTTCCGGGAACCTTCAGCAACAGAAGAGCGAGCATCAGTTGCAGGAGCAGGCCGCCAAATACCGTTTTCCACGGGATGGACCGGCGATCTTCGCTGATCAGCCAGGCCAACGCCAGCAGTCCGGCCATCCCCAAAAGGCCTTGCCCCGCCATGATGTCCCCTCTTTCTCTATGCCTATCCAATGGGAGATACCATCAAGAGGACTGTCGGTCAGCAATTCTCATGACTATCTGCCGACCCTGGGTGTCCGGAGCGGTAATTCCGCCCCAGGCCCTTACTTTTTGCGTAAACACTGCCCATCCTTTTAGACGAGGAGGGCTTGTCCATGTTGATCCGGAGACCGTCCGATATTCGGCCATCTGAAATCACCCCGCAATCGGCTTACATGAGCCGCCGCCAATGGATGACGGGCGCGGGGGCCGCCTTGCTCGTGGCGTCCCTGTCCGCGCAGCGTCCGGCCAGGGCATCGTCTTTGGGGGCGATCGTCAATAGCGCCTATAGCGTCGACGAGAAGCGAACCTCGCTCGAGGACGTGACCCACTACAATAACTTTTACGAATTTGGCTTAAACAAGGAAGATCCGGCAAAGGTGGCGCCGGGATTGCTGAAAACGAGGCCCTGGACGGTCACCGTCGATGGTGAATGCGCCAAGCCGGCGACCATCGATATCGACAGTCTGATGCGTGCCGGCGATCTTGAGGAACGGGTCTATCGGCATCGTTGCGTCGAAGCCTGGTCCATGGTGATCCCGTGGGTTGGCATTCCCTTGAGCGCCGTGTTGCGGCGTTTTGAGCCGACGTCGAAAGCCAAGTTCGTCGCCTTTCAGACGCTTATGGATCCCAAGCAATTGCCGGGGGAGAGCAATACGCTCTTCTATTCCTGGCCTTACCGCGAAGGGCTGCGGCTGGACGAAGCGATGCATCCGCTCGCTTTTCTCGCCGTCGGTCTTTATGGCGATGCCTTGCCCGCGCAGAATGGGGCGCCGATCCGTTTGGTGGTGCCGTGGAAATACGGATTTAAGAGTATCAAATCGATCGTCGCCATTCGCTTTGTCGAGCAGCAACCGCCAACCCTTTGGAATAGTCAGGCGCCGAACGAATATGGCTTCTATTCCAACGTCAATCCGAATGTCGATCATCCCCGGTGGAGTCAAGGTAAGGAACGGCGCATCGGTGAATTCGCGCGTCGCCCCACCTTGATGTTCAATGGCTACGCCGAGCAGGTGGCCAGTCTCTATAGCGGCATGGATTTGGGAGTCTTCTTTTGATGTTGGGTGAAACGTCGCCGTCGACGCCATTCGGGCGTCGGCCGGCGCGGACGACATCTTTGGGACGTTCCCTCGTGCGAGGTGGGGTGCATCTGCTGTGTTTCGTGCCGCTGCTTACCTTGGCGACCTCGGGTCTGCTCGGTGAGCTTGGGGCCAATCCCATTGAAGCGCTGGTGCGTGGATTGGGAGACTGGGCGTTGCGGTTCCTGGTGCTGGTCCTGGCGGTGTCACCGTTGCGTCGGTTGACCGGGTGGTCCGTGTTGGCGGGCTATCGGCGGATGTTGGGATTGTGGGCCTTCGCCTATGCCGGGTTCCATGTCGCGTCCTATGTCGTCCTCGATCAGTTTTTCGACTGGGCCAATATCGGGCACGAAATTCTGCAGCACAAATTCATTACGGCCGGTATGGTGGCGTTGTCCCTGATGCTTCCGTTGGCAGCCACCTCGACGAACGCGATGATCCGCCGTCTTGGCGGGCGGCGATGGCGGCGCTTGCATCAGGCGGTTTATGTCGTCGGGCCTCTTGCCGTCATCCACTATGTATGGATGGTGAAGGCCGATATTACGCAACCACTGGTCTATGCCGCCTTGATTGCCGTCTTGCTGGCCTATCGTGGCGTGATGTTGTTGTGGGACGTCCGGATGGGCCCGTCCGACCAATAATGGTTGCTGCGCCGCACAATTCGACTGTTCTGTTTGCGCCGCCAAAGGTAAATGGCGTGTAAAAATTGCGTCCACTATGCTTTCGCGTAAAACCTTTAACTTGTTCCTGTGATCCGGACTCCAAGTGACGGTGTGTTGCCTGCTGTGCTATACTGGCGGTTGAACGCGAGAAGAGGGCTGGCCGACAAAGACGACAAGACTTCACCGGGAGGAGGCGCCAATGAGACCGCTGGAAATGCACGTCGAAATGAGCTCGCACCTGTGGATGTTCAACCGGGTGAAGGACTTGTTGACGCGAGAAGGGCTGCTCGCCAGGCAGGCGTCCGAGGAGGACGTCCGGGCCGCCATGAGCCGCTGGATTGAGATGATCGAAGACGCCAGCAACAAGGATCGGGTCATCTCTCACTAACCACAGGCGATACTCCTCAACGAATGAGGAGACGTCCCAGGAAAAAGACGAATGAGGGTGTCGCCGCACCAACCAGCCCTGAGAAGGGCTGGTTGGTATGCCGCTGACTGTGGCTGGGGGTCCTCGAGATGCAATGCGATTTCCTCTGACCGGAAAATGCATTAGGCTTCAGCCATGCGTAGGCTGTTCTCTCTCTTTCTGATCGCATCCTTGATACCGGCCCCGGCGTTGGCACAAACGCAAGAGCGCGGCTGTTTCACCAAAGCGGAACAAAAAGCGGAACAGATCGTTCGGGAAGGTCTGCGCCTTCGCGAAGGGGCGAAGGGGTGTGATGGCCCCCCATGGGGGCTGCACACGCTGTCGCTGTGGACCAGCGTTGACCAACGCTTCGGGCCGCAGTTCGCTGCTCAAACTCGGGTCCGCAAAAGCGCCTTTCAGCGGGAGTTCAGTGACGACGCCGATAACCGGCTGGACATGTGGAATGGCCGCATCGTCTTGCATTTCCGCCATTATCCTCTTTCCGAGGTCTATTGCGCGGGCATCAAGGATATGCTCGACAACACCTTGAAAAAGGGATGGGGCGTCGTGGCTCGCAGTGCCGCCAAAGGCGTCGATGAGGTGAAGATGGATTACCGTCTCTGCGAGTAGAGTTCTGACTCCAGCGCTTGATTTCCTCGTCATTCCCGCAAAAGCGGGAATCCACGACCCAGAAGGCATTGGGACCCCATGGATTCTCGCTTTCGCGAGAATGACGGATGGGGGTACTTTCCGTTGGTGTCAGAACGCTCGTCAGGCGGAGCGGCCGCCGTGATGGGCCGACCAGGCGATGGGGTCGTGGAGGAACTTACGAACTTCTTCGATGGCCGGCTTGTCGAAGAAGCCGTCTTCCTCCGCAACGTCGAGAACATCCCACCAATTGGCCAGATAGACCATCTCGACGCCGACTTCTTCCAATGTTTTCATCGCGCCGGGGAATACGCCGTAGAAAAACACCACAAAAGCATGTTTGACTTCCGCGCCGCCGTTGCGCAGGGTTTGGCAGAAGTTCACCTTGCTGGTACCGTCCGAGGCCAGATCGCCGACCAGCAGGACGCGCTCGCCTTTCCGCACATATCCTTCGATCTGCGCATGGCGACCAATGTCTTTGGCCTGTCTTCGCACGTAGAGCATGGGGAGCTCCAGCTTGTTCGAGATCCAGGCCGCGTAGGGTATGCCCGCTGTCTCGCCGCCGGCGACGGCGTCGATCGACTCGAAGCCGACCTCTCGGGTGATTGCCGCGACGGACATCTGTGTGATCTTGCGGCGCGCTCGTGGGAAGGAAATGACACGGAGCAAATCGACGTAGACCGGGCTACTCCATCCCGACGTGAGAATATAGGGCTCCTCGGGACGGAAATTGACGGCGCCGATTTCCAAGAGGATACGGGCGGTGGTGAGGCCTGCCTGCCTCTGATCTGGCGTGCGGGAAACGGATTGCATGGGGTTTTACTCCAACTGACCCGGGCGGATAACAATGGCGACATCGGGACCGGTTTCCGGTTCCCGAGCCATCCTCAACAGAAAACGCATGGCGCGGGATATAGGGCCAAATGGCCTGTCGGCGCAACAGGAAGGGTAGGTCTCGACATGAACAATCTGATTGAAACCAGACGAGCGGGGCCGGTGGTGACGGTGCTGCTCAATCGACAAGACCGACTGAATGCGCTCAATCAGGAGCTTTGGCAACAACTGGCTGCGGTGTTCGAGGGATTGAATGCCGATGCCTCTCTTCGCGGCGTTGTACTGCGTGGCGTGGGCGAAAAGGCGTTTGCCGCCGGCGCCGATATCGGTGAATTTGCGGAGCGTCGGTCCAATGCGTCACAAGCGGCAGCCTATGACGACATCCTGCGGCGCGGATTGCAAGCCGTCGCCGATTGTCCCCATCCTGTCATCGCGCAGATTTATGGTCCTTGCGTCGGCGCGGGTTTGGAATTGGCGGCGCAATGCGATTTGCGACTATCGGCCCGCTCCGGCCGTTTCGGTGTGCCGGTGGGGAAGATTTCGGTCGTCATGACGCTTCCCGAAATGGCCGGTCTGCAACGGCTGATCGGTCCTGCGCGAATGCTCGAAATCTTGTTGGAGGCGCGGGTCTTCCCGGCCGATGAAGCTTTGGCGATCGGCTTGGTTCATCGGGTTGTCGATGATGCGCGTTTGGAAGAAGAGGTCCAGGCGACGCTCGGCCGGATCGTGGCCAACGCGCCGTTGGTGAATCGCCAACACAAAGCGTTTGTGCGTCGTCTCCAGGAGGCGGAGCTCTTGACTCCGCAGGATCTCTCCCAGGCCCACGACTGTCTTGAGACAGCGGATTTCTCCGAAGGCATGAGCGCTTTTCTCGAAAAGCGTCCGGCGCGATTCAAGGGAGTCTGATCCGGACGCGAAGAGGCTGCTATTTTCTGTCCCTACGCCTCATCCCATTCGGGATCCTCGACGCTGAGGATCTCGTAAAGCTCGTCGACGATGGTTGGGCGAAGCGGTTGGTCGTCGCCGAGGGTGCGCCGATCACCGGCCAACCAACGTTTGACCTCGACGAGTTCGGCCGCTGTGGCCCCTGTTTCGATAATCTCGACCACACGAATGTCGTCGTCGTGACCCAGGATATCGATGACCTGTTTGGCGGTGAGCGTCATCGGAACGCCTTTCTCACATGTGATAACCGAAAAGCCAATTGCCTCAGTTCTCGATCGCGTCTCATCCTCAGTTGCCCAAGATGGACTCCGACGAAGATGCGCAATTCCATATTGCAGGAATTGCGTTCGCGATGACGAGCCATGCCCACGCGGCAAACCCGCGCGGGATAGGCGACGCCGCATGGCATAGGGCCGGGGCTCAAGCCCTAGCGAAAGGTCACGCTGGACCGCGGCGCCTGCTTCTTATCGCCTCCTCCTCGGCTTCGGCGGCGCAACTGGCGCATAGTTTGGCATAAGGTGTCGCCTTCAACCGCTCGGGTTCGATCGTTTCATTGCAAGACCTGCAGATGCCCGTCGACAAGGGGCCCTGGTCGCGATGCCGAGCGCTTTCGACGGCGGCTTCGGTGAACAGAGCCGCGACATCGGCGGCGAGGTCGATTTCGTCCATGTCATCCTTCCTGACGAAAAGCCATTGCCTCAGTGCTGGAATAATAGCGCTTTAAGGCGCTTTGTTCACCTGTCGCAAGGCAACCATTCCAAAATGCGGGCGCCGTAACGGTCGGAAGAGGCGATTCCAACAGCAAAAACAAGGCAATCGGCCTTGATTCCGGGGGTGAGATTTGTTTCGGCAAAAACCGCATGGATCTCCTATATCGTTTTCAAACCCCTTTCCCGCAAGGGGGGTAAGGAAACTCTTGCACGGAACATTGACAGAAGAGGCGGCAAAGACGTAAGCGAGTTCTTTTGGCGGTTGGTGGACGGGCATGGCTTATGATCGGGTTTGGGTGTTGGCCGATGACCGGCCGGGAAACGTTACCCAAGCTTTGGGTGTCGCCGAGGCCCTTGGCGAACCGTTTCGGATCCAAGACATTCGCTACGACCGTTGGGGCGGTTGGCACAATGCTCTGCGCGGGATCAGCCTCAGGGGCGTGACGGCGGCCAGTCGCGCCTCCCTGGCCCCGCCCTGGCCGGCCCTCGTTATCGGCGCCGGTCGAAGAACCGCTCCGGTCGCGCGATGGATCAAGCGTCAGTCGGCCTGTCGTCTGGTGCAGCTCATGGATCCCGGGTGGCCGGGACGCGACGATTTCGACCTCATTGTCGCACCTCAACACGACGGTCTTCCCGATCGGCCGAATGTCTTGCATAGCTTGGGCGCTTGCCACCGCGCCTCTTGCGCCTTGCTGGCGGCCGAAGGGCAGCGATGGGCGGGGCGTCTGGCGCATCTGAAGCGGCCCTATTTGGTGGTGGTGGTCGGTGGCGCGACCAAAGATCGTGCCTTTGGCCCCGAGCATGGCGAACAATTGGCGGCTGGAGTTGCGGCCTTGCATGAAAAAATGGGGGGCTCGATCCTGGTCACCACCAGTCGGCGGACGCCTGCCGAACTCACCGATCGATTGATCCGGAATCTTCCCCAACCTTGCTACGCCTTTCGTTGGCGGGATGGCGCCGAAAACCCCTATCTGGGCTTTCTGGCTCTGGCCGATAGCATTGTGGTTACCGGCGATTCCATGAACATGTGTTCCGAGGCGTGCGCCAATGGAGGGCCTGTCTATATTTTCGCCCCCCCGGGCTTTGTCAGCGACAAGCACGCCCGACTGCACAGAGCCCTTATTACCAACGGCTATGCGCGGCCCTTCGGTGCCGAGGGTGTTCCTTGGGCACATCCACCGCTCAATGCGGCTGCGGATGTGGCAAGGGAAATCAAGGCGAGAGGACTGCTCTAGCCCGTCCACGTAATCCTTGAAGACCCTCTCCCGCAAGCGGGCGAGGGAAAAACGATCCAAAGCGTTACGTGGATAGGCTCCTAGCCCAAGGTAACGGCCAATTTTCCCAGTTTTTCGACGCTGCAGACCACTTTGTCGCCGGCCTTCAGCCAAATCTGCCGGTCCACCGGCAGTCCGCCGATCACGCCCTGCGGCGTTCCTGTGAAAATGAGATCGCCCGGCTCAAGCGTCCAGAGCTTCGAAATATAGGAGATCACCTGCTGGCAGTTGAAGATGAAGTCGGACGTGTTCGACGACTGGCGCAGTTCACCGTTGACGGTGGTTTCCAGCCGCAGATTGTTTGGATTTTCGATCTGATCGGCGGATACGAAATAAGGACCGATTGGCGCGAAACCATCCAATGTCTTGCCCTGCAGCCATTGGCTGCCGCGCTCGAGCTGAAGATCGCGGGCGGAAAGATCATTTCCCGTGCAGTAGCCGGCGACATGGTGGAGCGCTTCGTCTTCGCTGACGTTGCGGGTCGTGCGGCCGATCACCATGACAAGCTCGACCTCATAGTCGATTTTGTAGGAGACCTCATATGGCGGCAGGGCAATGGTGGCGTTGTGCGGGGCGAGCGCATTGTTGAACTTGCTGAACAAAATGGGCGTCTGGGGGATGGGCATGCCGACTTCTTCAGCATGCTTCCGATAATTGAGACCGACGCAGATGATTTTCCCCGGTTTGCTGAAAAGCCGGCCATAGGTGATGTCGGCCTCGGGATTGACGGCGGCATTGGCTTTATCCGATGTCCGTACGGCTTCGATCAATTGCACGAGGTCGGCGCCGCGGTCCTCTTGCAACAATTGGTCGAGCGTGAGGGGGGAGGCGATTTTCAGGATCGAGGCGGCCTGACGGACATCAATGACCTGGGATCCGCTTTTGACGCCCAATGTTTCGCTGCCGTCGGCGTTACGAAGGGACAACAATGTCAGATTGGCCGGTAATGTTCGGGCCGTGGGAGCTTGTTTCGGCAATTCGATTTCCTCTAGGTTATAGGCTCGTCCAGCGATCGCAGGGCTTGGCGATGCAACGCCGCTGACGGTTCGCTGAAGCAACAAAAGATAACGGTTCGCAATTTCGTCTCGGTGCGCAGGATATCGCGGATGGAGCGCACGGCGATCGGAGCGGCTCGTTCCGGTGGAAATCCGAAGACGCCAGTTGAAATCGCGGGAAAGGCGATGCTGCCGAGGCCGTGCCCGATGGCCAGCCGCAGCGAATTTTGGTAACAGCTGGCCAGGAGGTCATCCTCGCCCTCACCGCCGCCATGCCAGACGGGGCCGACCGTGTGGATGATGAAGCGGGCGGCAAGCCGGTAGCCCTTGGTGAGTTTTGCCGCGCCGGTTGGACAGCCGCCCAGGCCGCGGCACTCTTCCAGCAACTGGGGGCCGGCCGCGCGGTGGATGGCGCCATCGACACCGCCGCCACCCAGCAAGGATGTGTTGGCGGCATTGACGATGGCGTCGACCGGCAGCGTGGTGATATCGCCCAGGGTGACGCTCATCCGCTCCATTGTCGGTCACACTGCTTTCGAGTGGCGGACTTCGCCAACCTTCAGATACCGGTCGAAAGCGGCACAAGCGGCACGCACCAAGGGACGCCCCTCGTCGGTGATGGTGATCTTCCGTCCCTGACGGATCAAGAGGCCGTCGGATTGCAGTCCGGCCAATGTGTCGAGATCGCTGTCGAACTGGGCCGGGTCCGCGCCAAACCGGGTGCAAACCGCATCGACGTCGAGCGCCAAATCGCACATCAGGCGCTCGATCAGCGCGCGACGCAGCAGATCTTCCGGAGAGACGCCGATGCCGCGCACAGTGGCCAGATCGTCAGCCCGGATCATGGCCTTGTAAGCGCGGATGTCCCCCTCGTTGGCGACATAGCCTTGTGGGAGCGAACCGATTCCCGAGGCGCCAAAACCGATCAGGGTCGGGGATTCGTCAGTGGTATAGCCCTGGAAATTGCGATGCAATCGCCGTTCCCTGAGCGCGATCGCCATCGCGTCGTCGGATTTGGCGAAATGGTCCAATCCGACTTGCACATAGCCATGGCGGGCCAACTGGGTCGTGGCGGAGTCATATTGACGCCAGCGTTCCGTCATGTCGGGCAGCGAGTCTTCGGGAATCAGCCGTTGATGTTTTTTCATCCAGGGAACATGGGCGTAACCGAACAAGGCGATACGACTTGGCTGAAATCCGATCGCCAAATCGATGGTTTCGGTCAGGCTGTCCACCGTCTGGTGCGGTAGGCCGTAGATCAGATCCATATTGATCTCGGAGACGCCATATTGGCGCAGCCAGGAAATGACCTGGGCTGTCACGTCATAGGGTTGGATACGGTTGATGGCCTGCTGGACCTTCGGATTGAAGTCCTGCACGCCAATGCTGGCCCGGGTGACACCGCTCGCGGCCATCGCCTTCACATAGGTTTCGTCGGCGGTTCGCGGATCGAGTTCGACGGCGATTTCCGCGTCTTTCGCAAACAGGAATTTTCCGCGGAGCCGTTCGACGGTCGCGCTGAAGTCTTTGGGGCTTAGAATGGTGGGGCTGCCGCCGCCGAAATGCAGATGCTTGGCCGTCATTCTCTGGGGCAGATGCGACGCCACCCCATCGATTTCACGCCAGACGCAGTCCATATAGTCGGCGATCGGAGCATATTTGCGGGTGATTTTGGTGTGGCATCCGCAAAACCAACACATCTCAGCGCAATAGGCGACATGCACATAAAGCGAAAGCGGCGCGTCGGGTGGCAATTCGGAGAGCCACCGGGCGTAGCTGTCGCTGCCGATCGCCGGGCTGAAATGCGGGGCCGTCGGATAAGAGGTGTAGCGGGGAACCCGCAGATCATATTTGGCCGCGAGATCGGGGCGCATGGCGTTTCCTGATAATGAAGGTTTTCGTCCGACGCGACATCATCGCGCCCGATCGAAAACCCAAACGATGCCCTCGGCCGCGGACAGCGGAAGGAAGGCGATTGATTGGGGCGTGACGAGAAAGTTTCGCGGCACGCCTGGAGAAGCTAGCGCGTTCGTCTCGGCGGTGCAACCCGACGAGGCAAATGGTTTTAACCCGGCGAGTATTCCGCCAAGGCCGCGACGTCGACGGGTGGGGGAAATTCGTGCCAGGGGACCGGGCGGCTGAAAAGATATCCTTGAGCCGCGTCGCAATGATGCTGGTGCAGAAACGTATATTGGTCACAGGTTTCCACCGCTTTGGCGACCACGGTGATCCGGAGCGAATGGGCAACGACGATGACGGCATTCACCAACTTGGCTTCGTCATGGTTTCCCGGTAGTCCCCGGATGAAGTCGGGCGCGATCTTCAGGCTATCCACCGGAACCTGCCGCAATGCGCGGAAATCGGTGCGGCCGGCCCCGAAGTCGTCCAATGCCACGCGACATTGCATCTCATGCAAACGTTTGATGATCGGCACGGTCTCCGGGGCATTGTCCGTGACGATCGTTTCGGGAATCTCGATGTCCAAAGAGGCTGCCGGCACCCCATGCTTTGACAAGATATCGTGGAGTTGTCGGACAAAATCGGCGGCGTGTAACTCGTATTTGTTCACATTGACGCACAGCCGGAGGTCGGGATGCCCGTTGCGGCGCCACAGGGATAATTGGCGGATGGCGGTTTCCAGTCCCCACCGGCCGATCGAGGGCATCAGGCCGCTTTCGATCGCCAAAGGCAGGAATTGACCGGGAACCATCAATCCGACGGTCGGGTGATGCCAGCGAAGCAGAGCTTCGACGGACAAGATCCGATTGGTGCGGAGATCAACGATCGGCTGATAGAAGATATCCAGCCCCTCGTCGTCGAGCGCCTGAAAAAGGGCCTTCCGCAAGGTGTCGCGCTCGAACGCTTTTTCCGAGAGATCGGCCGAGGCGAAGCGGAAAGAGGCCCGGCCCTGTTTCTTGGCGCAATACATCGCTTCGTCGGCCTCGCGCAACAAGGTGGCGGGGTCAGTCCCATTTCCCGGGAAAAGACTGATGCCGACGCTGGCGCTGACCCGCGTCGGCTGACCGTTCAAGAGGAACGTGGGCGCAAATTGCCCAAGTATTTTCTGCGCCACTGTGGCGGCATCGCGGAAGTCATTGATGTCTTCGATGATCAGGACAAATTCGTCGCCCCCCAACCGGGCCACGGTATCTTGCCGTCTCACGGTCGCACTCAGACGTTCCGCGACCTCGCGCAGCAGCGTATCGCCAACGATGTGACCGAGATTGTCGTTAATCTGCTTGAACTGATCGAGATCGAGGAACAGCAGCGCAAAAACCAATTTGTTGCGTTGCGCCCGGACCAGGGTGCGGCTCAGACGTTCCAGGAATAGGGCCCGGTTGGGCAGTCCGGTCAGAACATCATGGTTGGCAAGATGATTGAGGCGTTCTTCGCTTAACTTTCGCGAGGTGATGTCGCTGAACAGGGCGAAATAGTGGGAGATGGCGCCATGTTCGTTTTTGACCACGCTGATGTTCAGCCAGATGACGAACAGGTCGCCCGATTTCTTCCTGTCCCAAATCTCGCCACGCCAGATCCCGTCCTTTTGAATCGCTTTCCACATCGTGGCATAGAACTCGGGGCCATGACGTCCGGACGCCAAAACAGAGGGTTTGTGGCCCAGGACGTCCGCTGCGTCAAAGCCGGTCAGCCGGCTGAAGGACGGATTGACATGGATGATGTGCAGTCCGATGTCGGTGACGAAAATTCCCTCGCTGGTGGCTTCGAGAACCTTTGCGGCGAGGCGTGACTGGTCTTCCCCCGCTTTGCGTCCGGTGATGTCTTCGATCATGCAGACGGCGAATCGCGGCTGTTGATCGTCGCTTCGGACCAGGGAGACATTGATCCTGCCACAAGAAAAGAATCCGGATCTTGGAACGAAGCGCGCTTCCAACGACCTGTCTGCGTGCGCTCCCGACAGCAACAGACATGTCAGGTCGACGAACCGTTGCCGGTCGTCGGCATGGACATAGTCGGCAAGCGTTGCGTCCGGGCCGGGGTCTTCGCCCAACATGGCTCGCAAGGCGGGATTGATCGAGAATAAGCGGCCGTGACGGTCGATCAGGCCAATGCCCAGGGGGGCCTTCTCAAACGTGGCTTGGAACTGCCCTTCATCGACGAGCAGGACATTGATGGGAGCTTTCGTCTGGTTGCTCATGGCCATCCGCCTTCTTCTTGAGGAGGCACCAAGTCCACGTCAGTCGTCATCATGTCCTTTATAGCAGAAACGGATCAACTCCGCGATTTCAGCGCCAGGGCAATCGGTTGAAACCCGATTGCTTTGATCCGTGTGCTTGCAAATCAGGTCAGTTTTTGGGTTCGCCCGTCAGGCTATAGAGATCGGCGGGCGTGCCCATCAATTCGACCACAAGCCGTCCGCACACAGCCAGGACCAGCAGTGCCAGAAGAATCCGCAGATGTTCCGCCCGCATTCTGGAACCAAACCGGGCGCCCAATTGAGCGCCGATGACGCCACCGATGAGCAGCGTGAGCATCAACACCACGTCGACCGTTTGGGTGTGGATCGCCTGCAGCAACGTGACGTTGGCGGTCACGAAGATGATTTGGAACAAGGAGGTGCCGATCACCACCGACGTCGGCATTTCCAGCAGATAGATCATCAACGGAACCATGATGAACCCGCCGCCAACACCCATGATCGCGGCTAGGATGCCGCCGATGGCTCCGACCGAAAGCGGCAGCAGAGCGCTGATGTAAAGGCCTGAGCGGGCGAAACGCATCTTGAGCGGCAGATTGGCCCAAAAATGGCGATGGCGTTTGTGGGCCGGCCGTGCGGATTTGGAGAGCAAAATGGCGCGAATGCTTTCGATCAGCATGGTGCCGCCGACGAAGCCCAGGAACAGGGTGTAGCAAAGATTGATGACGAGGTCGACCTGGCCCACGGCCTGTAACCGGGCAAACAGCCGGACACCGACGAAGGCGCCGACCAAGCCGCCGATCACCAGAACAATGCCCATCTTGAAGTCGACGTTCTTGCGGCGCCAATGGGCAATGACGCCCGACACCGAGGCGCCGACCACCTGATTGGCCCCCGTCGCCACGGCCACGGGAGACGGAACGCCCAAGAAAATGAGAAGCGGCGTTAGGAGAAATCCTCCACCCACGCCGAACAGTCCGGAGAGGAACCCGACACCGCCGCCGAGCATCAACAAGACGATGATGTTCAGCGACAGTCCGGCAATGGGGAGATAGATGGTCACGTCATGCCATGTATTAGCCTTCTCCGCCGACAACGGGAGCGTCAGCGGCGAGCCAGGCCAACATGCCTCCGGCCAAACGATTAATCTCGCCTTTGTAGCCGCTTGCGACCAGCTGGGCGGCGGCGACGCCGCAGCGGTTGGCCGAACGGCAATGCAGAAGTAACCGTTTGTCGGTGGGAACAGTGGGCAGACGGGTCGGATCGAATTCGGATAGCGGCAGGAGATGGGCCCCGGCGATATGCTGTGCCTCGAATTCGTGACGTTCCCGAACATCGACAACCACGACTTCGTCAGCGTTGATCCAATTCAGCACGGTATCGACATCGACCATCTTGACTTGTTCACTCATTACGATCTTTCCCAAAGATTAGGCTCCGTCGGAAAACGGCCGGACTTACGGTTTTTTCCCCATTGTCCGTGACGTTTCACGGATCACGTTCGAATGTGTTTAATGATGGGCGTCGCCGAAATGTTTCGCAAGGGCGGGGGGCTCATTGGCGGGCAGAATCGGTCCGTTTATGGATGCGGCGGCGATGGTGTGGGCGACTTTTATGGGGGGCATTCTTGGCATGGTGGGGCCGTTTCAAATGGTGCCCCTGCTTCTTGCTGGAGTGAGTCAGGTGATGGGATACGGCGGGGTGGGGG
>DATNIV010000395.1:0-3204 GCA_035604255.1 Telmatospirillum sp.
GGCGGGGCGCAGGCCGTCGCGGCGCTGGCCTATGGCACGCAAACCATCCGTCCGGTGGACAAGATCGTCGGGCCCGGCAATGCCTATGTGGCGGCCGCCAAACGGCATGTCTTCGGCACGGTGGGCATCGATATGATCGCCGGTCCGTCCGAGATCCTGGTGGTCGCCGATGGCGAGAACGATCCGTCCTGGATTGCCGCCGATCTCCTCAGCCAGGCCGAACATGACACCGCCGCCCAATCGATTTTGATCACCGACGATGCCGCCTTTGGTCGCGCCGTGGCCATCGCCGTCGAAAGTCATCTGACGACCTTGCCGCGCGCCGCGATCGCCCGGGAAAGCTGGGAACGCCATGGGGCGATCATTGTGGTCGACTCGCTCGACAGGGCGCCGTCGCTGGTGGACCGCGTTGCGCCCGAACATCTGGAGTTGGCGGTGAGCGATCCGGAACGTCTGGCGGCCCGGGTGAAGCATGCCGGAGCTATTTTCCTGGGCCGTTATACGCCCGAGGCGGTGGGGGATTACGTCGGTGGACCCAACCATGTGTTGCCGACGGCGCGCAGCGCGCGGTTTTCCTCGGGTCTTGGCGTGTTGGATTTCATGAAGCGGACGACCCTCTTGGGATGTGATGCCGAGGCTCTGCATCGGATCGGTCCGGCGGCCGTCACCTTGGCCGAATCCGAGGGGCTGGGCGCGCACGGATTGTCGGTGGGGTTGAGGATCAATATTTCGAGGACAGAGTGAGTGGCGAGGACCGCCAGTACCGGCTGATCCACGTCCAACTGGACGAAAAAACCTTTGTGCGGCGTAAGCCCGAGGTCGAGCACGAACGCGCCATCGCCATTTACGATCTGTTGGAAGACAATTACTTCCATCCCGTCGGTGACGAGGGCGGGCCTTACGCACTGCATATTTCCCTGGTCGAAAATCGGCTGGTCTTCGACATCCGGTCTGAGGCGGGCGATCCCTTGACCGAGGTGGCGATGCCTTTGGCGCCGTTTCGCGGCATCGTCAAAGACTATTTCATCGTCTGCGAAAGTTATTACGGGGCGATCAAGCATTCGACCCCCTCGCAAATCGAAGCCATCGACTTGGGGCGTCGCGGATTGCACAACGAAGGTTCCGTGCTGTTGCGCGAACGTCTGGCCGACAAAGTGGAAATCGATCTGAAAACCGCGCGCCGGTTGTTTACCCTCATCTGCGTCTTGCATATCCGGGGGTAACGTGACGCTCAGAGATCTCCCATCCGCGGTTCTCTTCGCCTGTACCATGAACGCCATCCGCTCGCCGATGGCTGCGGCGCTGATGAAGCATTATCATGGCCGTCACGTTTGGGTGCGATCCGTCGGTGTCCACAAGGGGTTGCTCGATCCCTTCGCCGTGACCGCGATGGATGAGATCGGCATCGACATCTCGCACCATCTGGCCACCAGTTTTGACGAGTTGGAGGACACCAGCTTCGATCTGGTCATTTCGCTCTCGCCCGAGGCGCAGCATCATGCCGTGGAAATGACCCGGACCATGGCCTGCGACGTCCTGTTCTGGAATACCCTCGATCCCTCGCTGATCGAAGGCAACCGCGATACCCGGCTGGCCGTCTATCGGCAGGTTCGCGACCAGTTGTCACGGCATATCCTGCAACATTTTCCTTTGGTCTCCGCGGCGCTGTGAGGCTGGCGGTATGCGTTTTGCCACAGATGAACACAGATAAACACAGATGAAAAAAGCGCCGCAGGCATTCTTATCTTCACCTCGCCGCATGTTGGCGCAAAGGGGACACAATGCCTGCGGCGCCTGTCGATCTTCTGTTTATCTGTGTTCATCTGTGGCTATCTACCGCAGTCTGTGGTTCCATCCGCCGTCCCAATGTGGCGAGGGTCGCGCGCAAGGGGGCAATCCGTTTTCATTGGGTTCGAGTGATTTGACTGTGACGTCCTTTTCTTTGGTTCTCGCTTCAGCGTCCCCGCGCCGTCTCGATCTTTTGGCGCAGATCGGGGTAGTCCCCGACCATGTCGATCCGGCCGATGTCGATGAAACCCCCTTGCCCCGGGAATTGCCGGGCCCCCATGCGTTGCGTCTGGCCGAGGCCAAGGCGAAGAGCGTCGCCGAGAGACATCCTGGCGCTTTCGTGTTGGCCGCCGATACGGTGGTGGCCTGCGGTCGGCGTATCTTGCCGAAGGCCGAGGACGTGGGGCAGGCGAAGTTCTGCCTGGGGCTGTTGTCGGGACGGCGTCATCGCGTGCTGGGTGGTATCTGCCTGGTGGCTCCGGATGGGCGATTGGTCAAGCGGCTGGTGACCACCACGGTCACTTTCAAAAGTCTCGACCACGTGGAACGGGATGCCTATTTGGCCTCCGGGGAATGGCAGGGTAAGGCCGGAGGCTATGCCATCCAGGGGCGGGCGGCGATCTTTGTCCGGCAACTCGCCGGGTCCTATTCCAATGTGGTCGGTCTGGGGCTTCACGAAGCCTATGGATTGCTGCATGGGTTGGGTTATGGCGCCGATTGACGAGATCCTCGTCTCGCTTGCGCCCGGCGAGAGCCGTTTCGCTCTGCTGGCCAAGGGCATTCCCGTGGAGTTTCTCATCGACCGGGGAGGAATCGCCGCCGGCGATCTTGTGCTGGGCCGGGTCCTCTCCGTCAACCGGGCCTTGAATGCCGCCTTCGTCGACATCGGCGAGGCCGAGGCCGGATTCCTGGCGGCGCCGGGGCCGCATGGGGAAGGGGCCTCGGTCCTCTTGCAGGTGACGGCGGCGGCGCGGGGGGGCAAGGGCGCGGCGTTGACGGCCGCGCCGTCGCTGCAAGGCCGGTTACTGGCCTTTACGCCGTCGCGGGCAGGGCTCAATCTTTCGCGGAGAATCACCGACGAGACCCGGCGCGATGGCTTGCGGCGGCTGTTGGCGCCGTTGCTGATGCCGGGCGAAGGTCTGGTGGTGCGAACCGAGGCCGCAATGGCCTCCGACGATGCTCTGTCCGCCGAATTGGCCACGCTGCGCGAACGATGGCGGACGGTCCTTGGCGAGGCCGCCAAGGCAGCGCCGCCGGCTCGCCTGGAATCCGCGTCGCCACTGGTCCGCTTGCTGGCCGATCATCCATCGGTGCGCCGTCTGCGGGCCGACGATCGTGCCGCCTTGGCCGAGGTCAGGGCCCTTTTTCCCGAAGCCTGTTGCGAAGACGGCGTGTTCGAACGCGAGGCGGGCGAGT
>DATNIV010000396.1:0-2814 GCA_035604255.1 Telmatospirillum sp.
TTTTCCGGGGCGAGCGTCTGGAAGCTCGGGGCGTCGTCGGCCTGGACGGGAGCCTGGATGAGGGCGATGCGGACGGTAAAGACGGTGCCGTTCGGAAAAGGGGGCGCGGTGACGGGCTGCGCGTTGCCGATTTGGGATGAAACCAATGTCGCCACGATGCCCCTGGTTGCCGACGGGGCGGCTTGGTCGGTGATGATGAGAGACGTGGGCGCTGTCGTTTGCGCGGCAGGCGTCGCCATGGGGGCGTTTCCCGTTGTCGCTCCGGCGGTGTTGGCGGAGAGGGCGGCGGCGGGGCTTGTCGACGGAAGCGGTTGGTTATTGATCGAAAGCAGACGAAGTTGACTGTTCTCGCCCGACTCGCCAATTTGCAATTGCAGCGTCGTTCCGGGCGGGAGAGCGGGGGGTAATTTGAGTTGCAGCGACCCGTCGCCATTTTGCAGGGTCACGGCCGTCTTCACCCCATTGCTCGCCGCGGTCGTCGTCGCATTGAGCACCGTTCCCGGAGCCATCCTGGTCAGCAATGCGCGAGGGTCTTCGACGACCATAACCGTGCCTGCCGCGGGAGCGGGGGATGGCGGAGGCCCGGACGGCGGCAATGACGGCGGGATCGCGCTCATCGGCCTCCGAGCAATTTATCGGCGATCGCCTCGACATCGGCGGCCGCTTCGCTGTTCGGCGACCGCGTGAGCAGGGGGCATTGATTGCGGATCGCTTCGCGCACCTTGAGATCCCGCCGGATCACACCGGCGAGCGGGGGTGACGCCTTGAGGAAACCTTCGCAGGCTTTGAGCAGGGTATTGTAGATCCGTTCGCCTTCGCGGGTCGAATTGGCCATATTAACAACGACGCGGATGTCGGTTCCCGGTCGTTCCAGCAAGGTCACCTTGATGAAGGCATAGGCATCGGTGAGCGACGTCGGCTCGTCGGTGGTGACCACCAGGATGGTTCGGGCGTTGTTGGACAGGGCGCGGACGGTCTTCTCGACGCCGGCGCCAAGATCGAGAATCACCTTGTCGTAGGCGCAGGCCAGCAGATTGAGATCGTCTCCCAGGAGTTGCAGGCGGGACAGCGGAATATTGGCCAGCGATCCCGATCCCGATCGGCCGGCGATGACGTCGAATCCGCCCTCCGGATAATTGACGGTGGCTTGATTGAGCGTCAGGCGTCCGGTGACCACGCTGCCCAGATCGTGTTTGGGCATCAGGCCAAGCTGGATGTCGACATTGGCCAAGCCGAGATCGCCATCGAACAACAGGGCTCTTTGATTGGCGCGCGCCAACGCGTGGGTCAGGGTGATGGAAAACCAGGTTTTGCCGACACCGCCTTTGCCGGATGCCACGGCGAGCACATTGCGGCCTTTGGCCCGCTGAGTCGGGCGGGACGCAAGGGTAGGGGTGGGCGTAAGGGTCATAAAGAGGCCTCTGTCGTCTTGGGGGCGGATTTCGCGGTGATATGGGGCGTGGTGCTGGGCAATAGCATGCGAGCCATGATTGCGGCGTTGATGGCCGTCACTCCGTTGGCAACATGAGGTGTCGCGCTGACATCGCAAAACATCAAAGGTGCGGCATCAGCTGCCGCCATGATTGATCCCAGGCGACGGGTGGTGTCAAGCCGCGTCGCCAGGAGTCGCGTCGCGCCGATGCTGCCGAAGGCCTCGCCGACTTCCGACGCTTCGGTGGGGTCGCCGCCCGCCGCCAGAACCAGGATCGGCTCGACGTTCGCTGCTTCCACCAGGGCTGTCAGATACTCCATGTCGGTGAGCTTGAATGGGTTGAGGCCGGGACTGTCGATGAAGATGATATCATATTGACCGGCACAGCTTTCGACGGCGCGCCGCAATGACTCGGGGCCGCGCGCCGGAATCAAATCGATTTGCAAAATCCGGGTGAACGCGGCCAGTTGTTCGGTGGCACCGGCGCGGACGTTGTCGGCGGTAATCACGCCGACGCGGCGGTTTTTCAGCGCGGAGCGGGCGGTCAATTTGGCCACGACCATCGACTTGCCGTTTCCGGGGGGGCCGACCAGCATAAAAGGACGGGGCGCGCCATGGTCGGGCAGTGGGGCGAAAGCGAAACCGGCTTCCAGCGCCGTCGTGCAGGCCACCTGAGGGTCGTCGATGCCGCTGGTGTGAACGGCGTTGACCAGACGGTCGACCAGACGCGCCGGTAGGCCATGTTCGATCAAGGCCTCGCGGACAACCTCGGCGGCCGGCGTGTGGTTGGCTTCGGCCAACATTTCGCTGATGGCGTCTTCGACGTCGGTGGGCTCCAAGGCCGCCGTGATGCGGACGCCTTTGCCTCCGGCCGCCCGTTGGGTCGAGACGATGATGGCATCGATTCCCAGTTCCTCGCGGACCATGTGCATGGCCTCGGCCATGCTGGGGGCGGTGTAGGATTTGAGCCTCATCGCCTAAGCCGCGCTCCCATCGCTTAAATCTGCCCCATGGTCTTGATTTTAGCTTTCGGATGAATCTCCGATTGCGACATGACCACGGTGACGGGGCGGAACCGTTCGATGATCGAGCGAACATAGGGGCGCACGGTCGGACTGGTCAGCATCACCGGCGTTTCTCCCTGCATGGCGAAACGTTCGAAGGTCTGACGGGTCTTGGTGATGAACTCCTGAAGCCGCGACGGCGCCATCACCAGTTGGCGTTCTTCGCCGGTGCCTTGCAGCGATTCGATAAAGGCTTGTTCCCATTCCGGCGACAAGGTCACCAGCGGGATAAAGCCCTGGGGACTGGTGTTGGCATCGCTGATCTGACGGGCCAAGCGCGTGCGCACATGCTCGGTGATGATCATCACATTGCGGCTG
>DATNIV010000397.1:0-4557 GCA_035604255.1 Telmatospirillum sp.
ATTCTGTTTTCGCTGCTGCCGCTCGGCAAAACGTGGATCGGTGATGAGGTCTGGGCGGCCGATCACCTCGCAAAGGGCGCGGTATTGTTTCGTTTCGTTCGCCGCGATGTTGAGGAGACCATCTCCGGTGCGGAAGGTGCCCGACGGTGCCGCGGTAAAATTCTGATTGCCCATCGGTGTCGGCGCCACGCCGGCGTTCAGGTAATTCGAAACGACCCAGCCCATGGTGGCCAAGGTGGAATCGAGCATTGATACGTCGATGAAGCGTCCCTTGCCGTTTGTTTTCGCTTCGACCAGGGCCGCGCAGATGGCGAAGGCCGCGGTCATTCCGCCAAGGGTGTCGCAGACAGGGAAGCCGACCCTGAGGGGCGCGGATTGGCTGTCTCCGGTGACGGACATGACACCCGAAAGTCCTTGGATAATCTGGTCATAGGCCGGGCGTTGCGCCAAGGGACTGTCCGCGCCAAAACCCGAGATGGCGCAATAGACGAGCGCCGGATTGATTTTTGAAAGCACCTCGAAATCGACACCCAAGCGCGCCATGACGCCCGGTCGAAAGTTCTCAAGAACCACGTCGGCTTTGGCCACAAGGTGGCGGAAGATGTCTTTGCCCCGTTCATCCTTGAGATTGATGGTCACGGACTGTTTGCCGGCGTTGACCGCCACGAACGAAGCGCCCATGCAAGCCGCGGCGGCTTTTGGGTCCGCACCGAGGCGACGCGCCAGATCACCATCCCCGGGTTGTTCGATCTTGATGACTTCCGCGCCCAACATCGCCAGTTGGTAGCCGCAAAATGGACCGGCCAAGACGTTCGAGACGTCCAGGACCCTGATCCCGTTGAGAGGCAGCGACATCGTTTCAATCCCTATCGCTTATCGAGGTCAATCGTCGATGTTCTATTCCACAGAATGATATTCTATCATTTGCAAGGCCGATAAATGAGTCAATCCATTTCCGGCCTTGCCGGCAAAAATAAAAACAGAATTCTGTCTGGTAGAACTTTTTGAGGCTTTACGAAGCGACGATGGGGATGCTGTTGAAAGCCGAGAGCATCGGGGGAGGGGGCGGTGGGGACGATCTTCACGTGGGATCCCAGGCCCCTATTGTCGGAACGGCGGCACCGCTTTATAACCAGCGGCGTCACCCTTGGATCGCCCATGGCTGACACCGTTTAGTTACAGGAAAATCATGCACGATATCAAGTTGATCCGCGACAATTCGCAAGCCTTTGATTCGGGCGTTGCCCGCCGTGGTCTGGCGCCATTGTCGTCGCGCATCCTTGAACTCGATCAGCGCCGCCGCGCGGCGCAAACCGCGTTTCAGGAATCCCAGGCTCGTCGCAACGAGGCCTCCAAGCAGATTGGTCAAGTCAAGAAGCAGGGCGGCGATGCTCAGGCTTTGATGGATGAGGTCGCCGGCCTGAAGGATCGGATCGCCGCGAGCGAGATCGAGGACAAGGCTCTCGGCGAGGAAATCGACACTCTGTTGCTGTCCATTCCCAATCTGCCGGCGGCCGATGTGCCCGATGGGCCGGATGAGACGGCCAATGTCGAACTGCGCCGCTTCGGCGAGCCTCGGGCATTCGACTTCACGCCGCTTGAGCATGATGCCATCGGCGAAAAGCTGGGTTTGATGGATTTCCAGTCGGCCGCCAAATTGTCGGGGGCGCGTTTTGTCGTCTTGAAGGGGCAACTGGCGCGGCTCGAGAGGGCTCTGGGTGCCTTCATGCTCGATCTGCAGACCGGCGAACATGGATATACCGAGGTCAATCCGCCGCTTCTGGTGCGAGACGAAGCGCTTTTCGGCACCGGTCAATTGCCGAAATTCGGCGAAGACCTGTTCCGCGTCAACACCGGCCATTGGCTGATCCCCACGGCCGAGGTGCCGCTGACCAATCTGGTGTATGGCGATATTCTCGACGATGGGCAGCTGCCGATTCGTCTGACCGCGCAAACGCCTTGTTTCCGCTCCGAAGCAGGGGCGGCGGGGAAGGACACGCGTGGCATGATTCGTCAGCACCAGTTTACCAAGGTCGAGCTGGTCAGCATTGTCCGTCCGGACCAATCGGACGCGGAACATGAGCGGATGACCGCTTGCGCCGAGGAAGTGCTGAAGCGTCTCGGACTGCCCTATCGGGTGATCGTTCTGTGCACGGGCGATATGGGATTTTCCGCGCGCAAGACCTATGACATCGAGGTTTGGTTGCCGGGGCAGAACACCTACCGCGAAATCTCCAGTTGTTCCAACTGCGGTGAATTCCAAGCGCGTCGCATGAATACACGGTTCCGGCCGTCCGGCGAAAAGGGAACCCGGTTCATCCATACGCTGAACGGTTCGGGCCTGGCGGTTGGGCGGACCCTGGTGGCCGTTCTTGAGAATTATCAACAGGCCGATGGCAGCGTCGTGATACCCGCCGTTCTCCGGCCTTACATGGGCGGTCTGGATGTCATTGGTGCCAATGTTTGATCCCATCGCCGATCTGTCGACGGCGCGCATTCTCGTTTCCAACGACGATGGCATCGATGCGCCGGGCATCAAGGTGCTCGAACGAATCGCGCGAAGCCTGTCGAAGGATGTGTGGGTGGTCGCGCCGTCTGCCGAACAGAGCGCGGTGGCTCATTCGCTGACGGTACGTCGCCCCTTGCGCATTCTGCCCCAGGGACGGCGCCGTTTCGCCGTTGACGGAACGCCAACGGATAGCGTGCTGCTGGGCGTGCGACAGATCCTTCAGGACAAGAAGCCCGATCTGCTGCTCTCGGGGATCAATCGCGGCTGCAACATGGGCGACGACGTGACTTATTCGGGAACCGTCGCCGCGGCGATGGAAGGGACCCTGCTCGGCGTTCCGTCGATCGCCCTATCTCAGCAGTTGACGGGCGACGATCCCGTCAAATGGGCGACGTCCGAGGATTGGGCGGCGGAAATCATTCGCCGGGTCACGTCCATCGGTTGGCCGCGCAATGTCTTGATCAATGTGAATTTTCCCGATTTACCGGCGCATCTGGTGAGCGGTGTCGAGATCGTCCGCCAGGGAAAACGCAAGATCGGCGACGAACTGACCGAGCGCATCGACCCGCGTGGCAAACCTTATTACTGGGTGGGCGGCCAGCGAACCGAGGAACTGGGCGTTCCGGGGACGGATCTGGAAGCGGTGACCCGGGGCAAGGTGGCGGTGACGCCCTTGTGTGTCGACTTCACCTCGGTCGAGGCGATGGATCGTTTGGCGACGGCTTTCCAATGAGCGGTGAAGCCCGCAAAATCCGACTCATTATGGATCTTCGCCGTTCAGGGATCACCGATACTCGCGTTTTGTCGGCGATCGAACGGGTGCCGCGCGAGGTCTTCGTCTCCGAACCATTCCTTGATCAGGCCTATGAAAACACCGCTTTGCCGATCGGCCAGGGACAGACGATCAGCCAGCCTCTGGTGGTTGCGCAGATGACCCAGGCTCTGGAGATCGGCGATCGTATGAAGGTCTTGGAGATCGGCACCGGTTCCGGATATCAGGCTGCCGTGCTGGCCAAATTATGTCGCCGGGTCTACACCATCGAGCGGCACAAATCCTTGTTGGTGGAAGCCGAGAAGCGGTTCCGCGCCTTGCATGTGCATAACATCACCGCCGTTGCCGGTGATGGTACGCGTGGCTGGCCGGAACAGGCGCCGTTCGACCGGATTCTGGTGACCGCCGCGGCCAGCGAAATTCCCACGCTCCTGCTTGCTCAATTGGCCGATGACGGCGCCATGGTGCTGCCAGTGGGGGCGCAAGGCGGTGATCAGGAGGTCTTGCGCATCCGTAAAAAGGAGGGCAAGCCCTCCGTCGAACGGCTTTTCCCGGTCCGCTTCGTGCCGCTGGTCAGCGGCGGCGTTCTCTAGAGCCGGATGATTTTTGGTGGGATCGCGAAGCGATACCGCCAAAAATCTGAATCCGCCTCTATCTCAATGACGTAGAGGGCGATTCAGACATTAGGTCGAAGCGGATCCGCGTCGACCTAATGTCATCGCGCTCCAGGCAAGCTCCGAGATCATTGAAGGGCAACGGCGGCTCATATAGTGTGCGGTCATGAGGTCCGTTTCGTCTCTTTCCGGTGGTCTGCGCACCATCATTTTCCTCCCCTGGATCGTCCTGGCGCTGGCTGTGGCCGGCTGTTCGACGACGAACGGTCCCAGTGCGCCGGTCGACATGTCGCGGGATCATGGCGCCGCCGCCGGCGGAAGCTATACGGTGCAGCGTGGCGACACCATTTACGGTATCGCGCGTCAACTCAATGTGCCCGTGCGCGCCCTGATCGACGCCAACAATTTGCAACCGCCCTTTCAGGTGAGCGTCGGACAGGTGCTGATGCTCCCCGGCGCCGGGGTCTATGTGGTCGCCAGGGACGATACCTTGCTGGGCGTCGCCCGGAAGACCGGCGTGTCTTTCTCGACGTTGGTGCGGATCAACAATTTGTCGGCGCCCTATGTGCTGCGGGTTGGGCAGAAGCTGAAATTGCCGGCCGGGCCGGACGAGGGAGCTGTCGCGGCGGCCTCGCCGCCGCCGACCGATTCGTCGCGTCCCG
>DATNIV010000398.1:0-4039 GCA_035604255.1 Telmatospirillum sp.
AATGGCAGGGCGACGTGGTTTTCCTCCATGAGGTGGGCGCGGGAACGGCGGATCGGTCCTATGGCATCCATGTCGCGCGGTTGGCCGGGTTGCCCGGCGCCGTCATCGGCCGCGCCGAGTCGATTCTGCACAGCCTGGAAAAAGGGGAACAATCCTCGGCCGTGGCCAAATTGGCCGACGACTTGCCGTTGTTCGCCGCCGCGGCCCGGCATGCGCCGACGGCACCGACCGGACCGTCAGCGGTCGAGACTGCCCTGGCCGAGGTCGACCCTGATTCGCTGACGCCGCGCGAAGCGTTGGAGACCCTGTATCGCTTGAAGGGCTTGCCATAACGGCGAGGGTGGACGACGCCAGTTGGCGTCGGTCCACCACGGTCTGACCCGGAAGGGCCGTGGTGCGTCGGGATCAAGGGACGATCTGACGAATTGCGCCCGCCACAACTGCCGTGCCCCGATGCCGAGGGTGTTGATCAATTCCATCTTGTCGCTTCCCGCCAAGCGTCGCAGCGGCTGACGCCGATGTCCTTCAGCATGCGATTGTCCAGGCTGAGAAGCTGATGGCGCTGGCGGCGTTTTTGCAGCCCTTCTTCCACCCTCAGCCATGCTTTCAAGAGGGCGTCGCTTGCTCTTTTCATCCCGGCGAGAAACGGAAAAGACATGGCGGCGACTCCTTCCAGTCGTTGAGCAACGGCTCGAAGTCTAGAAAGGTCCCTCTGGTCTGGACAGGGACAGATATTGTATTAATGACCAATCTGTACCGGTACAAAAGACAGGACAGAAGAGGCCGGGATCGGACAGATTCTCCTGGTCGATAGCGGAACGCAGGCCATTGATCTGATCAACCGTCTGTTGATTCAACCCAACGATACCGTGTTTGTCGATGATCCCTGTTATTTCAACTATTTGTGCAATTTGCGGGCGCACCGGGCCAAGGTGGTGGGCATTCCCTTTCGCCCCAACGGACCCGATCTCGAGATATTCGCCGCGGAAGCGGCCCGGCATCGTCCGCGCCTCTATATCACCAATGCGGCGCTGCATAACCCGACGGGAGCCTCGCTGTCCCCGGCAGTGGCGCATCGCTTGCTGAAACTCGCCGAAGATTTCGGTATCACCATCGTCGAAGACGACATCTTTGTCGATTTCGAGGAACAACCAACGCCGCGTCTGGCGGCGCTCGATCAGTTGAACCGCGTGATCTATGTCGGCAGTTTCTCGAAGACGCTCTCGTCGGCCATGCGCTGCGGCTATATCGGCGCGCGTCCCGACCTGATCGAAGGTTTGATCGATCTCAAATTGGCGACGATGATGTCGAGCAATGAGGTCTCCGCCCAGGTGATGCATCGGCTGTTGACCGACGGCAGCTATCGCAAGCATGTCGAAGCGTTGCGGGGCCGGTTGCGGGCCGCCGGCGTTCCGGTGCGCCGGGCGCTTGCCGAGACCGGTCTTACGTTGTGGACCGATCCGCAAGGCGGACTTTTCCTGTGGGCCATGCTGCCGGAGGGGCTTGATTCAGCCATTATCGCCAAGCGGGCGCTCGCCCAGGGGGTCAGTCTGGCGCCGGGCAATGCCTTTTCTGTGACGCAGTCGGCCAGCCGGTTTTTCCGGTTTAACGTCGCGCAGGCGCGTCCTCAGCGCGTTTACGAGGTTCTGCGTGGGGTCATGGCCGAGCGGTGAATTGCGCCCGTTCCGGTTGTATAACCCTTGTAAAAATGATGGAATAAAATTCCATTTATAAATATGATTCCGATCATCACGGATGTCTGGCGGGGTCTGCAATCGTTGCCCCCGCTCCAAATCGCTGGGCTCGGCAACCCGGAAAACGTCTCCGGTGCGATCTCCGGCGGTATTGAAGGTACGAGAAAACGATAAAGGATGGAGGGGAAAAAGTGAAAGATCAGACCGGACAGGAAACGGGAAAAAGGACCGGCGTTCGATGGTCTATGCTGTTTCTCGTCATGATGGTGATGTGTATCAACTATCTTGACCGCGCCAATCTCTCCGTGGCCGCGCCCGTCATTGGCAAAGAGCTGGAACTCAGTCCTGCCACGATGGGGATTTTATTCTCCGCTTTTGGTTGGATGTATACCTGCATGCTTCCCTTCGCCGGCGCGGCTCTGGACAAAATGGGGCCGAGAGTGTTGCTGACGATCTCGTTGATCGGCTGGTCCGCCTTTACCGCCGTCATCGGCGCGGTGAGCAGCCTGACGGCGCTCCTGGCATGCCGCGTCGGGGTCGGATTTTTCGAATCTCCCGTTCTTCCAACCAATGTTCGCTGCGTCACGGCGTGGTTTCCCGCCAAAGAACGCGCCTTGTCGGTCGGTCTTTACACGTCCATGCAATATATCTCACTGGGGTTGTTGACGCCCTTTCTCGCCTGGATCTTGGTGACATTCGGTTGGCAGGCCATCTTCTACATAACGGGGGGAATCGGCGTTTTCGCGGGCGTGATCTGGCATGTCTATTATCGCGATCCTCATGACTCGACCACCGTCAATCAGGCCGAATTGGATTACATCCGGGCTGGCGGCGGGCTGGCCGAAAGCGGGACCGAGAAAAAAATACCATTTTCCTGGCGAAAAGTGCGTCAACTCCTGTCCCATCGGCAGATCTGGGGCATGTTCATCGGTCAGTTCGCCGTCATGACGATCCTTTTCTTCTTTTTGACCTGGTTTCCGACCTATCTGATCAATGGCAAGGGCCTCACCATTCTGAAAGGCGGGTTTTTCGCGGCCGTTCCATTCCTGGTTGCCATCATAGGGGCCTTGTTGGGGGGATGGTGGTCGGACTGGATGGTGAAGAAAGGCTATTCCAACTCCGTCGCGCGGAAGACGCCGATCATCGTCGGCTTCTCTCTGGCCGCCACCATCGTTGCGGCCAACTACACCGAAGACATCACCTGGGTGATCATCTTCATGGCGATTGCTTTCTTCGGCCAGGCGGTGGCCTCCACCGTGACGGGGGCCCTTCTCTCCGACATGGCTCCCAAGGGGTTGGTCGGTTTGACCGGCGGGATGCTCTATTTCATTGCCAATATCGGCGGCACGACGGCGCCGCTGGTCATCGGCTACGTCGTTCAGCAAACGGGCGGTTTCAACATGGCCTTGGCCTATGTGTCCGCCGTCGCCGCTTGCGGCGTGTTCGCCTATCTCGTCGTCATGGGCAAAGTGTCGCGGATTGAAATCCAGGAGGAGGCCGACGGTTAAGCGGCGTCTTTTGTCCGCCGTCACTCCACCCTGATCGGGACCCGCAGGACCAGGGTGGACGCGATCGGTTCGCCCTCTCGCAGGGCCGGGAAAAACCGCCAGCGGCGGAACGTGTCGAGAAGGATTCGGTTGATTTGCGGATCCGGGGTGGCTTCCTCCAAGTCCGCAGTGGCGTTTCCGTCCGTAGCGATGGTGAAACGCACCACCGCTTCCAAAGCCAGCGCATGTCGGCGCAGTTCGGGAGGGATGACCGGAGATGGTTGGACAATGGCTCGGGCAGCGCCGGTTCCTCCCGACACCCCTTCATTCCGGGGCGACTCGGTGGGGGGCGGCGGAGCTTTCTCCGACGGCGTCGGGGAGATTGTCTGCGGGGGGAGGGGCTTCGCTCTTCCTGTGACAGGCGTCGGCGGAGGGGGCCTCGGTTCTTTCGGTTTTGCGACAGGAGGGCCTTGCCGGAGTGGTTCGGTCGGCGGATCCGGTGGTTCCGGAGGCGGTGGAGAATTCGCCCGACGTGATGCTGGAGGTGTCGATGCCGTTTGGGACGCCGGATCCAGCAAGCCCGCCTCGACGGTCACGGGGTGCGGAACCGGGGAAGGCGTCATCTGGTGAACAAGGGCGAACACCGCCACCATCAGGACCGCCACGGCGCCGGTGCTCACCGTCACCACGACCGCCCGCCGCCATTTCTCGTGGTTCGGGGTCATTTCCGCTGGACGGCGAACAGGAATTTTTCCACGCCCACGGCGCGTCCGGCCAGCATCGCCTGGACCACGATGCCATTGGGAGCACCGGCATCGGCATTGACGATCACCGTCCTGGCGTCGCCGGTGAGGTGGG
>DATNIV010000399.1:0-3313 GCA_035604255.1 Telmatospirillum sp.
ATCCATGATGAATGTCAATATTATTGGTATTCCGATGGTTATCCGGCGTTACAGTCATTTTTTTGTGTCCTCATTCCTTATTTATGGAGCCATTCCTCAAAAGGTTTGGCCTGATCCCATAAGGACTCGAAGGCAAGATTGAGCATGTCCACCAAGCCGCGATTATGGACGGTAATGGCGGTAAAACTTGGTTGGCCGGCAGTCGGGTCTTGCATGGAGATGAGAACGGTCTCGCCGTCAAACGCTTGCATCTTCAGGGGCAATTCCTGAACGACCCGGATCGTTAGCCCCCATTCGCGGAACTGGGCCATCCAATCGCGTAACGCGTCGTCTTCCAACAAATCGGCATCGCAGAGCGCTCGGTACGTCAAGCCGCGCCCCAACGGCGCCTTCAGGAACGTCCAGTTTTGCTCCTTCGATAATATCATCGGGCGTTTGATGCAGGAGTTGACGCTGACTTTCGCCGCTTGCGCCAGGGCGAGGGCTTGATGCGCGATGCGTGTCGCGCCGGAGAGGACTTCCACATAGGCAAGCGGGTCCAGTTGCCCCCGACCGGAGGCGAAGATCGGGAGCAGTTCGGCGGTGGCGCGCGACGCCGTGGCCTGGATTTCCCGTTGCTGGCGTTCAAGCATGTCAACCCGCTCCCGAGCCAGAAGATCGAGCGCCGTTTCCGGACTGCAGGCAAAATAGGTTTTAGGGGTCGTGTCTCGGGCTATGCAAAGCCCCTTCGCCATCAGGGATGCCAGAATATCGTAGATGCGCTGACGCGGAACGTTGGCGAGGTTGGCGACTTCGGATGAGCTTAACTCCGGACGGCCGAGAAGGGCGACATATGTCGCCGCTTCGTATGCGTTCAAGCCCAGAGAAATCAAGGACTGATGATTGGTCATCGAGTGACACCACTAGTTAGTGGTGTCACATTATAAGCGCCGTTGGCCGCCGTCAAGGTCCGACATCAGGCGGGAAGAGCATGGCGGGCCAAACGGAATCGGAAAAGGCCTCCTGGGAAGCCCCGGGACAATCCGAGTCGAAGGGGGAAAGTATGGCTTGCTCACAAAAATATAATGGGATATCAAACTGGAATTATATTCCAGTTTTAGGGCGTCGGAGCGAATCGCCTTTTTTGGAAGAACGAGGAGACCCTAGTGGTAAAAGTATGACGGATGAGTCCTTAAACCAGGGGTGAGGCGGGCGTCCCGCCCGTCCTTCGGCGAAGCCGAATGGCTGACATGTCGGCCGCTTTCGCGAAGGACGGCGGGCAGAATGCCCGCCCCACTCGTGAGAGGACTGAATGTTAGGAATGACGCTGACCAACAAGCTTCCCGTCAAAGCCTCTGCAAACGACTCGGCCTTGTCTTTTCAGTCGTGGCGTGCATCCTTCCCCAAGGCCGTCATCCGCATGTCATGACCACCCGCCAACGCATTACGAGGACAGATACCATGACTCAGACCAAAGCAATCCAAATACAGGGAAAACCGTTGGGTGGCGGAGCGCTGCCGATTATCATCACACCGCTGGTCGGCAGGACGACGGCGGCAATCCTTGACGAAGTGGCAGCGATTGTTCCCAAGCGCCCCGATCTTCTCGAATGGCGGATCGATTTTTTCGCCGACATCGGCGATGTCAAGGCTGTGGTGGATACCGCGCAGGCGATCCGCCAGGCGGCAGGCGGCATTCCGGTGTTGCTGACCCGGCGCAACGCGACCGAGGGCGGCGAGCCGATCGCCATCGCCGAACCGGCGGTTGTCGCGATGTATGCCGCGGCCTGTCAGGCCCGCTGCGTGGAACTGATCGACTATGAACTGTCGAACGCGCCCGCCGACCTGCAGCGCTTGCGCGAGGTCTCGACGGCCAACGGCATCACCATGATCATGTCCTACCACAACTTCCAGATGACACCGGATGCGGCCACGTTGGATGCCAAATTTGCCGCGGCGGAACGCTTGGGTGCCGACGTCGCCAAGATCGCCGTGATGCCGAAAACCGAGCAGGACGTGCTGGCGCTGCTGGCGGCGACCGATCGCGCGCGCCGGACGATCAGCCTGCCGTTGATCAGCATGTCGATGGGCGGCATCGGTTCGCTGTCGCGGATCATGGGCTGGGTTTATGGTTCGGCCGCGACCTTCGCGGTCGGCAAGAGCAGTTCGGCGCCGGGCCAGATTGCCATCGAGGACTTGCGCTCGACGCTCGCCATCGTTCGCAAGGCGGTCCTGGGCCAATGAGGCTTGAAAGGGCGAAGACGCATTGGCTTCGCCGAACAGCGTATTGATATCGTGCGTAAAATGACACCTCCCTGCATCGCCCGTGAGGCGTGATGCAGGGAGGTGGGCAATAAGGTTATTTGCCCTCGCGATGCACGGCAAAGGGTGAAAACGCCTGATCGACCGGCATCACTTCCAGTTCGTTGATATTGACATTGGCCGGCAAGGCCGCGACCCAATGGATGCATTCGGCGATATCGTCGGCCGACAGCGGCTGCATGCCGGCATAGACGGTGTTGGCCTTTGCCGCATCGCCACGGAAGCGCACCGTGGAAAATTCGGTTTCGCACATGCCCGGTTTGATATTGGTCACGCGGACTTTCGAGCCCAAGAGCTCGGCGCGCAAGTTGAGCGAAAATTGCTCGACAAACGCCTTGGTGCCGCCATAGACATTGCCGCCGGGATAAGGATAGGTGCCGGCCACCGACCCCATATTGATGATATGGCCGCGTTTGCGCGCGACCATTCCGGGAAGCGCGGCCCGCGTGCAGTACATCAGGCCTTTGATATTGGTGTCGACCATCGCGTCCCAGTCGTCGAGATCCGTTTTCGGCGCCATTTCCAACCCGACCGCCAGACCGGCATTGTTGAGCAGCACGTCGAGCGTGGCGAACTCGGCCGGCAAGGAGGCGAAAGCGTCTGCCACGCCATGCCGATCGCGAACGTCAAGCGTCAGCGTATGCACCGGCACCGGCAATTCGGCCTTGAGCGCTTCCAGGCGGTCGGCGCGACGGCCCACCAGGACGAGACGCGCGCCGTCCTTGGCGAAACGGCGCGCCGAGGCGGCACCGAAACCCGACGTGGCTCCCGTAATGAAAACCGTGGCGGAGGAAAGATCGGTCATGTCTGCTCCTACTTTTGGGTCGGCCAAGCCCCTTCGCGTTGCATGACGAAATGGGGTGGCGGTGAGAAGGTGTTTTGGATGTTCCAGATATAAACCAGATAGCGTCCGAAGGGTTTGACGGACGAGGCATTGTGTTCCTTGACCATGCCGTCGGCGACGATCCGGAACTCGCCTTGCACATCCAACCCGAGGGTGGTGGCTGTCTGC
>DATNIV010000400.1:0-3220 GCA_035604255.1 Telmatospirillum sp.
GGCCAGCCAGGACTGCCGGTTGCGACCATCCTGGGTCTTTTCCTGGCCGCTTCGTTCTTCACTTTGTCGAACCAGAACCTCGGCAGCTTTGAAGCGCTTTTCCGCCTCATCGGATTCTTCGCCGATCATCGCTTTCCTGGACTCGGCCGCGGAGATCTCGACCGTGGCGGTTTCCAGGGCTTCCCGCAATTGATCGACCAAAAGCAGCGAATAGGGCGGCGACTGCGCGAACCCCTTCCAAGATCGCGCCTCTTGTTGCTGATCCTCCGCGCGTCGTCTGATTTCCGGCAATCGACCAAGGGTATCGCGATGGCGGGTCAACGTGTCGACCAGATGTCTCACTTGGTGATCGCGTTCGAGCAGTTCCTCTTGGGTTGCCCCTGCCGGAAGCGATCCATTGGCGTCCGAGGACCGCTGCACATCGGCTTGGGCCGCAGCCAGCGCCTTGGCGACATCGGCGGCGTCATCGGTGATGATCGTTGCCTTGGCCGGGACAGCCGATGACGGACCACCAGGCGACGAGAGGAGAGACCCGACACCTTCGGCCCAACCGGCCACGGGAAACCCCAGCAGTAACGTCAGCCACAGCCACAGCCCGAAACCCCACGAACGATGCATGCGAAAATCATCTCCCCGGTGCCACCCATATCTTCATATCATGGCGGCTTCTGGTGCATGATTCGATCAAAATTACGGAGGACCGCTATGCGCGCCGTGCTTTGCCGGACATTGGGAGACGAAAGTGGGCTGGTCGTCGCCGATGTCGCGCCGCCGGACCTGACGTCGGGCTCCGTTCGCATCCGGGTCCGCGCCGCCGGCGTCAATTTCGCCGACGGCCTTCTGATCGCCGGGACATATCAGGAAAAACAGGTCCCCCCGTTCATTCCCGGTTTCGAGGTGGCCGGCGACATCGTCGAAATCGCCCCCGACGTCTGCGGTCTGCGGACCGGCGATCGAGTCATGGCGGCGCTTGACGCCGGCGGCTTTGCCGAACAGGTGGTGGCCCGCGCCTCGGACGTCCATCTGCTGCCCCCTAGCATGGACTGGGTCACCGCGGCGGGCTTCCCCATCATCTACGGGACCTCGCATCACAGTTTGACCGCCAAGGCCCGACTGCAAGCCGGCGAAACTCTGTTGGTCCATGGCGCCGCCGGAGGCGTGGGCTTGAGCGCGGTCGAAATTGGCCGCGCTCTTGGCGCGACGGTGATCGCGACGGCCGGCGGGACCGACCGAATCGCCGTGGCCCTGGCCCACGGGGCCCATTTCGGCATCGACTATCGCAGCCAAGACATTCGCGAGAGAGTCAAGGCGCTCACCACCGGACGAGGTGCGGATGTCGTCTATGACCCGGTGGGCGGCGCGGTCTTCGACGCTTCGCTCCGCTGCACCGCGCCGAACGGCCGTATCCTGGCGATCGGCTTCGCCAGCGGCATGGTCCCGCAAATTCCAGCCAATATTCTCCTGGTCAAAAACATTTCGGTGATCGGCTACCACTGGGGGGCCTACCGACGACTTGACCCTGCCGGATTGCGGCAGAGCTTTCAGGCGCTGTTTGCCTGGTTTATCGAAGGAAAATTGCAGCCGACCGTGTCCCGGACTTTACCGCTGGACGCCGCCGGCGAGGCGATCAGCCTGCTGAAAAGCCGCGCGGTAACGGGGAAACTGGTTCTGACGATTTAGAGCGCAAATTTAGAGCGGTTCAAGCGAAGCGCAAACCGCTCTAAAAGCGATAGCCGAGCCCGGCGCCGACCAGGAACCGACTCTGTACGGACACACCGTCCGCCGGAGTCCCGACGGGCCGCCGCGCCTCGGCGGTGCCGATGACGCTTAAGCTGGGCGTCAGCGCATGGCTGACCGTGAAGGTCAAATTGACGTCGGAGGTGGGAGACACCACGTCGGACAAGCCGACAAGGCTTCCACTGGCCGGATTGATGGTAAAGCGTTCCCCCAACCAAGCGGCGCCCAGACGCAAACCGTAACTGGTTCCGGTTTGCCCGGGCCGCGCGCCCACCGCTGCAGCCAGTCCAGCGACGACACTGCCATCGCGAGAGGGCGAAAGAGACGCATCAAGACGATAGTCGTCCGCCTGCCAAGCCAGGAAGCCGCCCATCTTCATGCCTTTCGAGGACGGATTGCTGAAGGCGCTGCTGGGCATCGGAGTCACGCCAGCGACCAGAGACCCATCCCCCCATCCGGCCAGACGCGTGCCCTCGCTCGGCTGAGCGGCGCCACCGATCGCCAAAGTCGAAACCTTGGGCGCATCTCCCCCTTCAGCCGCTCCGGCGGCCGTCGCGGCGAGAATGCCGAACAAAAGGGAAAGATGGAAAAGGGATTTCATTTGCTCAATCACAAAACACACTAACGAGACTCTGTACAATAGACCTTCTGCATTGCAAAAAAAATCGGAATCGTCGGCGATCGAATCGCTTCCGCAACGAAATCCGCAAGAGGCCGTCACTCACCAGCCAACCTTCACTTACATTCCACGGATTTGCAGCCATTCCTGGGCGCGCTTTTTCGCAAATTGGAGCGATGCGGGCGAAAATGTCCGCCCGAGATCATCACGATCCGTCCGCGCCGCCTCATTACCCATTTCAACGGCCAGATCCAGATACATAAAGGCTCGAACGTTGTCTTGCGTCACGATCGTGCCTTGTCCATAGACACGCCCCAACTGGTACAAGGCCTCGGGATGTCCCTGATCGGCCGCCTGCAGCAACATCCGCACAGCCGTAGGCCCGTCGAGGGGCGCTTCGACGCCGGTGAGATGAGCCATGCCCAGATAATATTGAGCCGGAGCGAAATCCTGGCTGGCGGCGGCGCGCAACCATTCCATGGCCTCGACCGAGGCACGGGACGGACTATGTCCGATTCGGTGGGCCGGATCGCCGTCCATCAACAGCATCGCCAGCAGATAGCGGCCTTCCGGGCTTCCCAATTGCGCCGCCTTGCGGAACCATACGGCGGCATCGCCCAGATTTTTAGGAACGCCAACACCTTGCTGATAGAGCTTGCCAAGAGCCAATTGACTCTCGATGTCGTTTTTGTCGGCCGCCGGACGATACCACCGAACAGCCTGCCCTTCGTCCTTGGCGACACCATCACCGTTCCGAAAGAGCTCGCCCAGGGCAAACATCGCCGGCACATTTCCTTGTTGAGCCGCCTTGCGATACCATTCGGCGGCATCGGCAACGTTCTTTTCCGTGCCTTCGCCGTCTTC
>DATNIV010000401.1:0-4418 GCA_035604255.1 Telmatospirillum sp.
CTCATCAGGCGGTGGCCCCCACGCCAACGGTCGCCGCCGCGCCCGTTGCCAAAGCGGCGCCGGCGCCGCTTCCCGAATTCGGCCCGGCTTATACCGAGGTGCCGCTGTCCTCGATGCGCAAGGTGATCGCCAAGCGTCTCAGCGAGGCCAAACAGACGGTGCCGCATTTTTATCTGACCGTCGATTGCCAGCTCGACAAGCTGCTGGCGTTGCGCGCCGACTTGAACGGTCGTTCGGATGACTACAAATTGTCGGTCAATGATTTCGTCATTCGCGCGGTGGCTTTGGCGCTTCGGAAAGTGCCGGCGGCCAATGCCTCCTTCACCGAGACGGCGATCCGCCTCTATTCGGATGTCGACGTTTCGGTGGCGGTGGCGACTCCCAACGGCTTGATCACGCCGATCGTCAAGCATGCCGATCAGAAGGGGCTGGCGGCCATTTCCGGCGAGATGAAGACGCTGGCCGTCAAGGCGCGCGACGGCAAGCTGAAACCCGAAGAATTCCAAGGCGGTGGGTTCACCATCTCCAATCTCGGCATGTATGGCGTGCGGGAGTTCGCCGCCATCATCAATCCGCCGCAAGGATGCATTCTGGCCGTCGGCGCCGGCGAACAACGGCCGGTGGTCAAGGATGGCGCATTGGCCATCGCCACGGTGATGAGTTGCACGCTGTCGGTCGATCATCGCGTTGTCGATGGGGCCATCGGCGCCGAATTTTTGGCGGCGTTCAAAAAGCTGATCGAAGAACCGCTGACCATGCTGCTGTAGAGAGGGCCAACTTATGTCCGACACGTCTTTCGATATTATCGTCATCGGCGGCGGTCCCGGGGGCTATGTGGCGGCGATCCGCGCCGCCCAGCTGGGACTGAACACCGCGGTGGTCGAGCGTGAACATCTGGGCGGCATCTGCCTCAATTGGGGCTGCATCCCGACCAAGGCTTTGCTGCGTTCGGCCGAAGTCTTTCGCAATATGAAACATGCCGAATCCTACGGTCTTTCGGCGCAGGGCATCGGATTCGACCTGTCGAAGGTGGTGGCCCGGTCGCGGGGCGTCGCCGCCCAATTGCAGGCCGGCGTCAAGCATCTGCTGAAGAAGAACAAGGTCACCGTGTTCGACGGACAGGGAAAGCTGGAAGGCAAGGGCAAGGTTTCGGTCACCAAGGACGGCAAACTGGTTTCGACCTTGGCCGGCAAGCATATCATCCTGGCCACCGGCGCGCGGGCGCGGGCTCTGCCCGGTCTGGAGCCCGACGGCAAGCTGGTCTGGACCTATAAGGAAGCGATGGTTCCCGACAGCCTGCCGAAGCGCCTTCTGGTTGTCGGTTCCGGAGCGATTGGCATTGAATTCGCTAGTTTTTACAATGCGCTGGGGTCAGATGTTACCGTTGTCGAGGTGATGGACCGCGTGTTGCCGGTGGAAGATGCGGAAATATCAACATTTGCCCGTAAGTCATTCGAAAAACAAGGTTTGAAGATCCGTACCAGCGCTACTGTGACATCTCTCGTCAAATCGGCCAACGAGGTGACGGTCACCGTCGAAGCGGCCGGCAAGAGCGAGAGCATCACCGTCGATCGGGTCATCCTGGCTGTCGGCATTGTCGGCAATGTCGAGAATCTCGGCCTGGAAAATACCAAGGCGGTGGTCGAGAAAACCCATGTGGCGATCAATGAATGGACCGAGACCGCTGAGCCGGGCGTCTATGCCATCGGCGATCTGGCGGGACCGCCCTGGCTTGCCCATAAGGCCAGCCACGAAGGGGTGATTTGCGTCGAGAAGATCGCCGGTCTCAAGGACGTCCATCCGCTGAACACCCGGAACATTCCCGGCTGCACCTATTGCCATCCGCAGGTGGCATCCGTCGGCTTGACCGAAGCCAAGGCCAAGGAGCTCGGTTATGCGGTGAAGGTCGGGCGCTTCCCCTTCGTCGGCAATGGCAAGGCGATCGCCTTGGGTGAGACCGAAGGCGTGGTGAAAACGGTGTTTGACGCCAAGACCGGCGAATTGCTGGGGGCCCATATGATCGGCGCCGAGGTGACGGAGTTGATTCAAGGGTACATGGTCGCCAAGACGCTGGAGACCACCGAGGTCGATCTGATGAATGCCGTCTTCCCGCATCCGACGCTCTCCGAGATGATGCATGAATCGGTTCTCGACGCCTACGGTCACGCCATACATTTTTAGGGGAATGACGCCACTTACAGATCGCACGCGAAGACGCGAAGACGCGAAGAGGGACGATGAATATTGAAGACTTGGCGCGTATCGCTGTGGATTGCGGCCTTCGTATCCATCGTGAACTGGGGCCTGGCCTGCTCGAGTCGGTCTATGAAACCGTTCTGTTTCGGTCGATCGAGAAGACCGGATTGCATGTCGAACGTCAAAAGGCGATTTCATTTACCTTCGATGACATGCGATTCGAAGATGCTTTCAGGGTTGATCTGCTGATTGATGGAAAATTGCTCATTGAGTTGAAGTCGGTCGAAAAAGCGGCGCCCGTACATGGCAAGCAGGTTTTGACATATTTGCGGCTGATGAATTTGCCCTTGGGCCTGCTGATGAATTTTGGTATGGCGACCTTCAAAGAGGGCGTTCAGCGTATCGTCAACCATCACAAAGACTTCGCGGCTTCGCGTGCACGAGGAGCAGTCATCCTCATGACGCCGGAGTGTGGTAACCCTGTTTCTTATAAAGGTGGAATAGATCGGTGGACGAGGATCACCTTGACCTCGCCGCCGGCTCGTCCAATATCGATGCCATGAGTGAAAGCACCACGATCCGTCATCCGGAAAAGATCCATCGGCCGGACAATCCGTCACCGCGCAAGCCGGATTGGATTCGCGTCAAGGCGCCGACCTCGGCGGCGGCCGCCGATGTGCGCCGGCTGATGCGCGAGAAGAACCTGCACACGGTTTGCGAGGAGGCGGCTTGTCCGAATATCGGCGAATGCTGGAAGCATCGCCATGCCACCTTCATGATCCTGGGCGACACTTGCACCAGGGCTTGCGCCTTTTGCAATGTGAAGACCGGCAAGCCCGGCGCCGTCGATATGTTGGAACCGGAAAATCTCGCCCAATCGGTCAAGGCGATGGGCTTGAAGCATGTGGTGATCACCTCGGTCGACCGTGACGATCTCGACGATGGCGGCGCCTTCCAATTCGTCGCCAGCATCGAGCGGGTGAGGGCCGTCTCACCGGGTACCACGGTGGAGATTCTGACGCCTGATTTTCGCGACAAAGCCGGCGCCATCGATCTGGTGGCCAGGGCCAAACCGGACGTCTTCAATCACAATCTGGAGACAGTGCCCAGGCTCTATCCGACCATTCGTCCAGGCGCCCGTTATTTTTCCTCGCTTCGCCTGTTGCAACGAGTCAAGGAGGTCGAAGCGGAGACCTTCACCAAATCGGGGATCATGCTGGGACTTGGCGAAACCCGCCAGGAGGTCATGCAGGTGATGGACGATTTGCGGTCGGCCGATGTCGACTTTTTGACCATCGGGCAATATTTGCAACCGACGCCGAAGCATGCGGCGGTCGAGCGTTTCGTCCCGCCGGCCGAATTCGACGACTATAAGAGTTTTGCCCGCGCCAAAGGATTCCTCGTGGTGTCGGCGTCGCCGCTGACCCGGTCATCGCATCATGCCGATCTGGATTTCCTTGAATTGAAGAGCGCGCGCGCTCGACAACTGGGCCGCGCCTGATTATGCCGACCCATGCCGAAAAGCGTCATCTGCCCTATACGCCCGAACAGCTTTTCGACTTGGTCGTCGACATCGAACGATACCCTGAATTCCTGCCCTGGTGCGTTGCCGCGCGTATTCGGCGCCGGGACGGGAATGTGTTGTTTGCCGATCTGATGATCGGCTTCAAGATGGTGCGGGAACGCTTCACCTCGAAGGTGACGCTGGGAAACAACCGGCTCGACGTCATCTATGCGGAAGGCCCGTTCAAGCATCTGAACAATCATTGGATCTTCGAACGCGCCCCCGACGGAGGGACGATCATCGACTTTTATGTCGATTTCGAATTCCACTCGAAAGTCCTGCGGACATTGATCGGCGCCTTGTTCGGTGAAGCGGTTCGTTTGATGGTCGCCTCTTTCGAACGCCGTGCCGGACAGCTTTATGGAAGGGAGGACCATCATATAATCGGCCACGCCGGGGCCCACCGGTAACGGGGCGCGCGACGCAACTCCGGCGTCGGAAGTGTGGGAAATGCAGGTTAATTCAGGCTGGCGCGGGAAGCGCTTCGCTCAATGATTTCGGTAAATTTGCGAAATAGGAATGGATCCAACTTTACCGTTACCTCGGAATGCATGGTCTCCATAATTTCGCGATGATTGATGGCCCCGTGGTAGACGCGCGGCGTGGCCATCGCGTCATAGGCGTCCGCAATCGACAGGATGCGGGAAAGCGGAGGAAT
>DATNIV010000402.1:0-2366 GCA_035604255.1 Telmatospirillum sp.
ATCCGGTCACGGGACTGGCGGGGGGGCCGGATAATTATCCCGGCGCGGCCGGCCTGCAACCGCCCGGCCACGACTTGGCGGGAATCAGCGACATCGACTACCGAAGGTTCGATCTCGATTTCTCCGACAGCGATGCTCCATCCATTTACGCCGCCAAGACCGGCAACGCCAACGCGCTGTTCAAGAAGACGGCCTTCGGCCAATACAAAGCCGCCAGCCGATTCACGGAATGGAACCGCGAATTCCAGATGATGCTGGCGAAATCAGCGGATGGGTCGGCCGTGCCGGCGCTGACGATGATTCGTCTGCCCAATGACCACACGACCGGGGCGACGCCGGGCAAGCACACGCCGCGCTCCTACGTCGCCGACAACGATTACGCGCTGGGCGAAATCGTGCAGGCGATCAGCCGTAGCCCGGTCTGGCGCAGTTCGGCCATTTTCGTCATCGAGGATGACGCCCAGAGCGGGGCGGATCACGTGGATGCCCATCGAACCATTGGATTCATCATCAGTCCATGGATCAAGGCCAAGAGCGTGGACCACCATTTCTGCAATACGGACAGCATGCTCAAGACGATCGAATTGATCCTGGGCCTCGGTCCGATGTCGCAATATGATGCGGTCGCCGATCCGATCATGGATTGGGACGACTCACCGTCGAATGCCGCGACGTACGATGCGATTGCCGTCTCGCCGGAGATGATTGGCGAGCGGAATCCCAAGGTTTCGGAGCTGAGTTTGGGCGATCCGCGGCGTCAGATGGCGTTGGAATCGGAGAGGATGGATTTCACGCACGCCGATGCCGCGCCGGCGCTGGAGCTTGACCGGATTGTCTGGAAGACAATCAAGGGTCCGGAGTCGGCCATGCCGATCATGCACCGAACCCTGCCTGGCGGAGTTCACCGCGCGGGGGGCGACGACGATGACGACAATTAGCGGTCCGTCATCGCGGCGGGGCGGCCTTTCCCTTCTGCCAACGGATTGTTATCCAACCAAAAATTGGCCATGAAACCGCCAACTCTGTTATACTTGTGACAACCAGTCGTCAAGAATTATGCTAAATGCAACCGAGTGCCCGGCGGCGGGTCGATGATTTCGAGCATATTCTTGGGGGGCTGACCTTCGTGGATTGGCTGACTGCGCTCCCGCGTTGGGTGGAAATTGAGGCAAGTGGATTCGCCTGATACACAAGGTCATCAGCGTGCCGTCTCCGACCCTGCCCTTCTGAGCTACCCTCCCGGCTTCCGCCCGCGCCGCGGCCTCAACTGGGGGTACCTCGGCCTTCTCTACACTTCGTTTTATCTCTGTCGATTCAACTTCTCCATCGCCAACAAGTCGATCGCCGATCAGTACCATTTTTCCTACTCGAGGATGTCCTACATACTGACCGCCTGGTCGCTCGCCTACGCTTTCGGACAAATTCTGAACGGTCTCATTACCGACCGTATCGGCGGGAAAAAGGCCATGCTCATTGGCGCCGCCGGCACTATTGCGATGAATCTTCTCTTCGGTGCCGCCTCAGTGTGGGGCGTCCTCGGCCTCTTTATCGCCATCCGCGGCGTCGATGGGTATCTCCAGTCCTTTGGCGCTCCCGGCATGACCAAAATCAAGACCGCTTGGTTCGCCAAAACCGAACGCGGCGGATTCGCCGGCATCTTCGGTTTTATGATCAACCTCGGACGATTCGGTATCTTCAACTTCGGACCCGCACTCCTCGCCGGCTTCACGCTCTTCGGAATGGTTCGTGTCGCGCCTCTTCACTGGAAATGGCTTTTCTGGGGACCCTCCTTCGTCTGCGCATTTGTCGCTGTCGCCATGGCCTTCGGCGTCAAGGAAACTCCCGAAGAATGCGGCTTTCTTCCCGTGGAAGAATACACCCCTGCAAATTCCACGCCCGCAACCATCGTTCGCGCCTGCCTCGTCGCATCCGTCGTTTTGCTCGTCTGCGGCTCGATCATCTACCTCTACCACGTCGGCAAGATCGGCACGATGGACATGGGCGTCCTTGTCGTCGCCGCCATCATCCTCATCTTCATTATCCTGCATCTCATGGCCTCCGTCTTTAAGCCGGACGCCGACATCATACTCGCCTCCAAAGAACATGCCGCCGCCACCACCCGCGCAGAACTCAGCACCGCCCTCAAACTAATTGCTGCGAACCCCGCGGTCTGGATCGTCGCCGCCGCCTATGCCTGCACCGGCGCTGTCCGCAATCCCGTCGATAGCTGGTTCCCGCGCTACATGCAGGAGGTCTTCAATACCGATCTGAGGTCAGCCAAGTTCCAGTTTCTCGCGTTTCTCATCCCCGTCGTTGCATCCGCCGGCTCCCTCATGTCCGGCTACATCTCCGACAAACTTTTCGCC
>DATNIV010000403.1:0-5745 GCA_035604255.1 Telmatospirillum sp.
CAGAGATTCGGTCTTTATGAAGACCTGACCGTGATGGAAAATCTCTGTCTCTACGCCGACATCCGCGGTGTCGTCGGTGTGGAACGCCGCCAGACCTTCGAACGACTGTTGGCGTTCACCGATCTGTCGCGCTTTACCGACCGGTTGGCCGGACGACTGTCCGGGGGCATGAAGCAGAAACTGGGACTCGCCTGCGCTTTGGTGAAGGTGCCCAAGGTTTTGCTGCTCGACGAACCCAGCGTTGGCGTCGACCCGATATCGCGTCGGGAATTGTGGCGGATGGCGGCCGATTTGGTCGGTCAAGGCATCGGCGTGATCTGGAGCACCGCTTATCTGGACGAAGCGGAACGCTGTGACCATGTGCTGCTGCTCAACCAGGGCCGTGCGCTTTTCGACGGTCCGCCCGGTGATCTGACCGCCGAATTGGCCGGGCGCAGCTTTCTTTTGCGCGGCCTTGGGGTCGACCGTCGTCAAGTGCTCCACCGGGCTTTGCATCATCCGGCCGTCATCGACGGCATCGTTCAAGGAGCGAATTTGCGCCTGGTGCTGGCGGCCGGCGCCGAACCGCCCCTTCTCAGCGAATTGGGGGCGCGGCCGGGCGCGTTTCTGGAAGTAACGGCGCCGCGTTTCGAGGATTCCTTCGTGGCCCGACTGGGCGTGAGGCTTTCCGGCGATTCGCCTTATGCAAGCCGCGACATGACCGGCACATCCGGCCAAGTGACCGTCGAGGCGAAAAATCTCGGCAAGCGCTTTGGCGCGTTCGTCGCCGCCGCGGAGATCAATTTTTCCATCGCCGGCGGCGAGATCTTCGGCCTGCTCGGGCCGAATGGCGCGGGGAAATCAACCACCTTTAAAATGCTCTGCGGCCTGTTGAAACCCACAACCGGCACCGCCCGGGTGTCCGGCTTCGATCTGCGCAAGGCCGCGTCGCAAGCGCGCGGTCGCATCGGTTACATGGCCCAGAAATTTTCCCTCTATGGCGACTTGTCGGTGCGCCAGAATCTTGATTTCTTCGCTGGTATCTACGGTCTGGCGCAAGGAGGGGCTTCGGTGATCGAGCGGATGATCGAAGCCTTTGGCCTCGGCCCTTATCTCGACGTCAATGCCGGCGGCCTGCCTTTGGGATTCAAGCAGCGTCTGGCGCTGGCCTGCGCCACCATGCACGATCCGGCGGTGCTATTTCTCGACGAGCCGACCTCGGGCGTCGATCCGCTGACCCGACGGGAGTTCTGGAGCCACATCAATGCGCTGGTCGGGCGCGGTGTGACGGTTGTGGTGACCACGCATTTCATGGACGAAGCGGAATATTGCGACCGTATCGGTCTCGTCTATCAAGGGCGATTGATTGCCGAAGGCTCGCCCGATCAGTTGAAAGAACAAGCCGCGAGCGACGCCCAGCCCGATCCGACGCTGGAGGACGCCTTTATCGCCTTGGTCGAAGCCCAGGGGCGGGAAGGGGAGCGGGTGGCATGATGTGGAGCCCTAACCGTCCGCGTCGCCTGATGGCCTTGATTCGCAAAGAGTCATTGCAGATCGGGCGCGATCCCAGCAGTTTGTTGATCGCCGTGGTTCTACCATTGTTGTTGCTGTTCTTGTTCGGCTACGGTGTCAGCTTCGATTTACGGCGCTCGCCGATCTGTCTGGTGGTCGAGCAACCGAGCGGTGCCGCGTCCGGGTTGGCGACTTCCTTCCGGGCGTCGCGGTTCTTCGATGTGCGAAGCGACGTGACAACCAAGGGGTGTCAGGAGGAGTTGGTGGCCGGACGGGTTAACGCCGTGGTGGTCATCCCCTCCGATTTCGTCAATCGGCTGGCCGGTCGAGACCTGGCCCCCATACAGATCCTGGTCGATGGCAGCGATCCCAACACCGCCGGTTTGATGGCCAATTATATTGGGGGCACCTGGCGGACCTGGCAGGCCATAGAGGCGGACAGCCGGGGGCTGAGCAGCGCGCTCCGGCTCCAGGTGACGGCGCGCTATCGCTACAATCCGGAAAAGGAAAGCCGGAATTTCCTGCTGCCGGGTCTGGTCGCGGTGATCATGACCTTGATCGGCACCATGTTGACCGCTCTGGTGGTGTCCCGCGAATGGGAGCGCGGGACCATGGAAGCGATGATGGCGACGCCGCTTTCGGTGTTCGACCTGCTGATGGGCAAACTGATTCCCTACTATCTGCTGGGCATGGCGGCTCTGGCGGTGACCACCGGTATCACCATTTGGCTGTTCGATGTGCCGTTCCGGGGATCCGTCCTTGTCCTGGTGCTCGTCAGTACGGCGTTTCTCTTGACGACCTTGGGCCAAGGGCTGTTGATCTCGACGCTGGCCCGGAACCAGTTCGTCGCCACCCAGGCGGCGTTGTTCTCGGCCTTCCTGCCGGGATTTCTGCTCTCCGGTCTGGTCTATGAGATTCCCAGCATGCCCTGGCCGATCCGTCTTTTCACCTATCTGGTGCCGGCCCGCTATTTCGTGCCCAGCCTGCAGACCTTGTTTCTGGCGGGCGACGTGACGGGCGTGCTGATTCCCAACACCCTGGCTCTCCTGGCCATGGCGACGCTGCTGTTCGTGGTGGTCGCCTGGAAGACGCCCAATCGATTGGATGGTTAGCCCATGTGGCAACGTATCAAAAGTTTGATCATCAAGGAATTGTGGGCGGTGTGGCGGGACCCGAAAAGCCGCGCCATCCTGATCATTCCGCCGTTGATCCAAATGGTGTTGTTCAGTTTTGCCGCCACGCTGGAGGTGCGGAATGTCGAAATCGCCGTACTGAACAGTGATGCCGGCGGTCATTCGATCGAACTGATGCAACGTCTGGCCGGGGCGAAGGATTTGGTGAAACGGCTGCGGGTGACGCATAGCGATGCCGAAGCCAGCGATGCCTTGGCGGCGCAAGAGGTGCTGATGGTGGTACGGTTCGGCGCCGATTTCTCGCGCAATCTCGATGCCCGGCGACCCGCGTCGATGGATATCCTGCTCGACGGGCGGCGGTCCAACGCGGCGCAGATTCTCGAAGGCTATGTCGAGTCCGTGGTCGAGCAATATCAAAGCGAACTTCCGGGCGCGGGCAGGGGGCAAAAGCCGACGATCATGACTCGCGCCTTCTTCAATCCCAATCTGGAAAGCGCCTGGAACACGGTGCCCTGTCTGACGGCCATTTTGACGATGCTGGTCGGCCTGGTCGTCACCGGTCTGTCGGTGGCGCGCGAACGGGAATTGGGCACGTTCGAGCAGTTGTTGGTGTCGCCCGCCAGGCCGAGTGAAATCATCGTCGGCAAGACGGTTCCCGCATTGCTGATCGGCATGCTCGAAGGCAGTTTGATCATCGCCTTCGCCCACTTCGTTTTCGCCGTGCCCTTGAGCGGTTCGCTGCCGCTGCTTTACCTTAGCATGGCCGTCTATCTGGCGGCGGTGATCGGTGTCGGGCTGTTCATCTCGTCGCTGGTGTCGACCCAGCAGCAGGCCATGCTGGGGGCTTTCACCTTCGTCGCGCCAGCCATTCTTCTGTCCGGTTTCGCCACGCCGATCGCCAATATGCCGGATTGGCTGCAAACCGTGACGCTGATCAACCCGGCGCGTTATTTCATCGTGATCCTGCGTGGCGTGTTTCTCAAGGATATGCCTGCCGGTCTCGTGCTGGACAGCCTGTGGCCGATGGCGGCGATCGCCCTGTTCACGCTGGCCTCCGCCTCCTGGTTGTTCCGTCGTCGGTTGAGTTGAGTAAGGACTTGAAGCGAAATAATCGCTTCAAGTCCGATAGCCCGAGCGGCGCTTGAGCCCGCCGAAGCTGGAGGCGCAGGCGTCATTTATGACGTTAGGACCTGACGCAATTATTTCGTGTCAGGTCCTAACGTCGGTTGATGAACGTCAAGGCCCGGTTGTCGCCTCTCCTTTATGCATTGGCCCTAGACAATCACCACAAGGGGACAATCATGTTTTGCTATCAATGTGAGCAGACCGCCCGTGGCACCGGCTGCGCGACCGTAGGGACCTGCGGCAAATCGCCGGAAGTGTCCGATCTGCAGGATATGCTCATTCAGGTGGCATTGGCTGTGGCGAGTTGCGGCGCCAAGGGCGCGGCGGCTTTTCTTGAGGAAGCCCTTTTCACCACCGTCACCAATGTCAATTTCGACCCGGCCAGTGTCGAGGCCGCTATTCGGCGTGGCGTGGCGCTGATCGCCGACGCCGGCGGCGCCAGTCCGATTCCCGCGACGGCGTCTCGTGAAGACATGCTGGCCACCGCCGCCGCCCAGGCGATCTCGGCGCGTCAACAGCGTCTGGGACCCGATGTCACCGGATTGCAGGAACTGCTGACCTATGGACTGAAAGGGATGGCGGCCTATGCGCATCATGCGCGCGTGCTAGGCTATACCTCCGAAGCGGTCGACGGCTTCATGGCGGAAGCGCTGACCTTCCTTGCTCGTCCGGCGCCCTCGGTCGACGAATTGTTCACCATGAACATGCGGTGCGGCGAGGCTTCGCTGAAAACCTTGGAATTGTTGGATGGTGCCAACACGGGCCGGCTTGGCCATCCGACGCCGACCAGCGTGCCCTTCGGCCATCGTCCGGGAAAGGCTATTCTGGTCTCCGGGCACGACCTGTGCGACCTCGAGCGTCTGCTGCAGATGACCGAAGGCAAGGGGATCGACATCTACACCCATGGTGAAATGCTGCCGGCCCATGGCTACCCCGGTCTCAAGAAATATCCGCATCTCTACGGCCATTATGGTGACGCCTGGCAGCATCAGCTCACCGAGTTCGAGGCCTTCCCCGGCGCCATCCTGATGACGACGAACTGCCTGATGCCGCCGCGCGACAGCTACAAGGGGCGTTTGTTCACCACCGGCTTGGTGGCGCATCCCGGCATCGAGCATGTCGAGAACGGATTGTTCGAACAGGTCATCGCCACGGCCTTGGCGCTACCGGGCTTCACCGACAGCGAAGATCTGGGCCAGCATACGGTCGGATTCGGCCACAACGCCGTTCTGGGGGTTGCCGACACGGTGATCGACGCCGTCAAGTCCGGCGCGATCAAGCGCTTCGTGTTGATCGGCGGCTGTAACGGCGCCGTCGGGGACTTTGATTATTATGCCCGGTTGTCCTCGTCTCTGCCGCAGGACTGGGTCGTGCTGACCCTCGGTTGCGGCAAGTTCCAGGTGCTGGGCAATGTCCCCGGGACCATCGGCGGCCTGCCGCGATTGCTCGACATGGGCCAGTGCAACGACTCCTATTCGGCCATCAAAGTGGCCGGCGCCCTGGCCGAGGCCTTCGGGGTCGGCGTCAATGATCTGCCGCTCAATCTGGTGCTGTCCTGGTTCGAGCAGAAGGCGGTGACGGTCCTGCTGGCCCTGCTGCATTTGGGCGTTCGCAACATTCGGATCGGGCCACGTCTGCCGGCCTTTATCACCCCGGCCGTTTTGTCTGTCCTGGTTGAGAAGTTCAACGTCATGCCGATCGGCAATGTCGAAGAAGACATCGCCGCGATGTCCTCAGCCGCGTAGTCACAAGAACGAGCCCCCGCCGATAATCCAGCGGGAGGTGACATAAACGTCGTCATTGCGAGCCGAAGGCGCGGCAATCCAGGAGCGTCGTCTGGATTGCTTCGCTTTCGCTCGCAATGATGGTGTGGACGGCCCCTGCTCCGAGGCATCGAAGTGCCGTAAGGTGGTCGGTGATGAAACACGCCACATAGAGGGGGCCGCCCATGGACAAGATTAGCACGATTGGTCTGGATATCGCCAAGAACGTCTTC
>DATNIV010000404.1:0-2316 GCA_035604255.1 Telmatospirillum sp.
GGCGCGGATCAGCGGCGTCGCCATCAAACCCTGGTTGGCGCCGAAGCGCTTCCGCGGATCCGGGGGCAAGGTGACAAGCGTGCTGTTCGAACGCACGCAACTGGTCGACGGTCACCTGACAGGAACGGGCGTCGACGTCGAACTGCCGGCAGATCTGGTGCTGACCGCGGTCGGCCAAGAACTGCGGGACGAGGATTTGGCAGGGCTTGCCGTGCAGGCCGGTCGTGTCAGGATCGATGCCGATTATCGGACGGAGCGCACCGGCGTGTTTGCCGGCGGCGATTGCGTGAAAAGCGGGCTGGATCTGACGGTGCAAGCCGTCGAGGACGGCAAGCGGGCGGTTCTCGCCATCGATCGTTTCATAAGGGAATAAGCCATGGCCGATTTGCGTTCGAGCATCGCGGGAATTTCCTCGCCGAATCCCTTCTGGCTGGCCTCGGCGCCGCCAACCGACAAAGCCTATAACGTCGTCCGGGCCTTCGAGGCCGGTTGGGGCGGCGTCGTGTGGAAGACCTTGGGCGAGGATCCGCCGGTGGTCAATGTCAGTTCGCGCTATGGCGCGTTGCTGAATGGCAACCGGGAATTGCTGGGATTCAACAATATCGAGCTGATTACCGACCGGTCGCTGGAGCTCAATCTGCAAGAGATCGCCCAGGTCAAACGAGACTGGCCGGACCGCGCCCTGGTCGTTTCCTTGATGGCGCGCATGGCGGAAGAAGCCTGGGTCGGCCTGGTCGGCAAGATCGAGGCGACCGGGGCGGACGGCGTCGAGCTCAATCTCGGCTGTCCGCATGGCATGTGCGAGCGCGGCATGGGCTCGGCGATCGGTCAGGTGCCCGAAATGGTCGAGCAGGTGACGCGATGGGTCCGGGCCGCTACCCGGATGCCGGTGCTCGTCAAGCTGACGCCGAATGTCACCAATATCCTGTGGCCGGCCGAAGCGGCCAAACGCGGCGGGGCCAATGCGGTGTCGCTGATCAACACCATCAACTCCATCGCCAGCGTCGATCTCGATCTGATGGCGCCGACGCCGACCGTCGACGGCAAAGGAACGCACGGCGGCTATTGCGGCCCGGCGGTGAAGCCGATCGCTCTCAATATGGTGGCCGAGATCGGGCGCAATCATGTGACCGCCGATTTGCCGATCTCGGGGATCGGCGGGATCGGCTCATGGCGCGATGCCGCCGAATTTTTGGCGCTGGGCGCCGACACTGTGCAGGTCTGCACGGCGGCCATGGTCCATGGCTTCCGCATCGTTGGTCCGATGATCGATGGTCTGTCCCAGTGGATGGATGACAAAGGCTACAGCCGGATTGACGACTTCGCCGGGGCGGCGCTTGCCAATGTGGTCGACTGGAATTCTCTCAATATGAATTTCTCGACCAAGGCGGTGATCAATCAGGATCTGTGCATCGACTGCGGCCGGTGCCACATCGTCTGCGAAGACACCTCGCACCAGGCCATCCGCATCGGCAAGGCCGAAGGAAAGCGTCTTTTCGAGGTGGTTGCCGAGGACTGCGTCGGCTGCAATCTGTGCTTCCACGTCTGTCCGGTTCCCCAGTGCATCACCATGAGGCCGGAAAGCAATGGACTGCCTTATATGAATTGGGATCAAGATCCACGCAATCCACTGCGTAGTGAAGGGTAGTTTTGGGGGCCACAGATGAACACAGATAAACACAGATAAACACAGATAATAATGCGCCGCAGGCAATCATCTCACGGTTTAATAGTTCGCGTTTTGGGGAATGAAAGAATGCCTGCGGCGTACTTTCTATTCATCTGTGTTTATCTGTGTTCATCTGTGGCCCAATATTTAAAACCAGGAGTATCTTCGATGACGGTGCAGGCGAATATGAAGGTCAATGGCCAGCGGTTGTGGGATAGCCTGATGCAGATGGCCAAGCACGGCGAGACCCCGAAAGGCGGCGTTTGCCGTCTGGCCTTGACCGATGTCGACAAGGCCGGCCGTGACCTGTTCGTCGTATGGTGCCGCCAAGCCGGGCTGGGCATCACCGTCGACAAGATCGGCAATATCTTTGCCCGCCGGCCCGGGAAAAACAACGATTTGGCGCCGGTGATCATGGGCAGTCATCTGGACAGCCAGCCGACCGGCGGCAAATTCGACGGCGTCTATGGCGTCCTGTCCGGTCTCGAAGTGATCCGCAGTTTGAACGACATGAACTATCAGACCGAGGCGCCGGTCGAGGTGGCGGTGTGGACCAACGAAGAAGGGTCGCGCTTTGCGCCGGCGATGGTGGCGTCCGGCGTGTTCGCCGGTGTCTTCGATCTCGACTACGGTCTGTCGCGCCCCGA
>DATNIV010000405.1:0-4735 GCA_035604255.1 Telmatospirillum sp.
GCGCGCAATCCTGCAAAATGAATTCGATCTCCGCCGCCGTCAGTAGCGATCGATGCTCCATGAGCGTTACCACTCTCTCAAGGGCTGCCAAACGATCCAAACGATCCCCTGCCAAATCGCCTCATCCAGCCCCACAGTCCTTACACGAGATTACCCTCGCTTTGTTGCCGGATGATTTCGGGAAATCTTTCACTTGGTAACGTTCGGTTTGCGGCGGGGCAATCAATCGGCTTGTAGAATTGTGACGCCCGGCTGTTTGGTAAACGGCTTCAATTGCGTATCGGTCGCCGCCGCATCGGTCACCAGAGTCCAGGGCTTTGATATCGGTGCCCAGCACTGTTGATCGGCCCGTCCGAGCTTGCTCGAATCGGCCAAGACGAACACCTGCGTGGCTTGCGCCATCAACAGTTCCTTCAAGGCGCATTGTTCGGCGCTCGCCTCGCAAAGGCCGCGACCGGCAACCACGCCATCGGCGCTGAGAAAAACCTTGTCGACGGTCAGGCGCCGCAATGTCATCTCGGCCAAGGAGCCGACAACGCCCATGCTGATCGACCGGACATGGCCTCCCAGCACGATGACGTCGACACCGCTTTGAACCAAGGCGGGTACCAAGGAGAGATTGCAGGTCACCACCCGCACCGTCTTGTGGCACAAGGCCACCCCCAGGGCGGAGACCGTCGATCCGGCATCCAACAAGACGCAGTCGCCATCTTCGATGCGTTCGGCGGCGACCCTTGCTATCGCCTCTTTTGCGGCGCGATTGGTTTGTTCGCGCGCCAGCAGCGTCTGCTCGGGAGCTTGACGCGCCAGCACCGCGCCGCCATAGGTCCGTGTGATCGCCCCCGACAGCGACAATTCCGCCAGATCGCGCCTTATGGTCGATGCCGAGACTCCGAATTGCCGGGCCAGGGCATCGACGTCCTCCTCGCCCGCCGCGACGAGCTCGAGAATTTGCTGACGGCGATCTTTACTGCGTTTCATAGCGTCAATGGTCACGGTCCGGGGCAAGCTCGATCCCCTGGCGCAGCGCCTCGAGCAAACTGCGTTCATCGGCGATGCCTTTGCCGGCGATATCGAAGGCGGTTCCATGATCCACCGACGTGCGCACCACCGGCAAGCCCACGGTGATATTCACCCCGGCTTCGATGCCCATCACTTTGACCGGCCCATGTCCCTGGTCGTGATACATCGCCACAACCACATCGAAATCGCCGCGCGAGGCCCGGAAAAACAAGGTATCGGCCGGCAACGGACCTTCGACTTTCCAACCGCGGGCAAGACAGCGCGTCACGGCGGGCGTAATCTTTTCGGCTTCTTCGCCATAGCCGAAGAGGCCGTTCTCACCGGCATGCGGATTGATCGCACAGACTCCGATGCGAGGATCGGCGATGCCACTGGCGACCAAGGTGGCGTGGGCGCGCCCGATGGTGCGCTCGACCAAGCCGGGCTCGATGCGTTTGATGGCATCGATCAACCCGATGTGGGTGGTGACATGGATCACGCGGAGCTTCGGCGCCACCAGCATCATCGAGACTTCCGGCGTGCCGGTCAGATGGGCCAGCAATTCGGTATGACCGGGATAGCGATGCCCCGCCGCGTGCAACGCTTCCTTGCTGATCGGCGCGGTGCAGATGGCATCGACCTCTGCCGCCTGCGCCAAAGCCGCCGCCCGTTCGATGTAGCGAAAAGCCGCTTCACCGGCGGCGGCCGAGACCTGACCGAACGGCAAAGCCGGGTCCACCAGCCCGACATCGATGACCTCGACGAGGTCGCCGGAGAATTTCGCCGCCGCCGGTTCGGGAACGGCGACGACGTCCAAAGCGCAGCCGACGATCCGCCCCGCCGCGCGCAACCGCCCAACGTCACCGATCACCAGGGGACGGCAACGCTCGAAAAGGTCCCGATGCGCCAAGCTCTTCATGATGATCTCCGGCCCGACGCCTGAGGGATCGCCCATGGTAATCGCGATAATCGGTTTCTTCATGATTTTAGGATCCTATCCTTGCTTCAACGCGCGAACGCAACGGCACAACGTCTCGTCGCTGCCGAAGGCTCCCGCTTTGGTGATCACTGGAATTGACAGACCGCCATCGGTGATGCCGATCGGCACCCCCGCCTCAACCTCATCGACCAAATGAATGGCGCCGACGCCCAGATGCGATAACAACGCGCAAGCCGTATCGCCTCCGGTGGCGATCAGGCCGCCGATGGAGCCGGCATAAGGCGCGACCAATTGCGCCAAATGTCCCGCCAGTTCGGCGCCACGCGTTAGATTGGGGGCCGCCGAAGAGACTATTTCCAACAAAATGTCCTGGTTCGCGGCCAACCCCTCGGCCAGCCGGGCCGCGAGCGTCTGCCATGCCGGTGACGTCGGTCCGGCGAACAGGGCATCGGCCTCGACGAGAATCGGCTGAACCAGATTCGCCGCAACCAACAGGTCGGCCTGCCGGCGCGAGGCCTCGGCCACGCTGCCGACCACCACCAGTAGCGATCGGTGACCCGAACTGGGACGCAGGGGAAGCGGTTCGTTCCGAGACGGCGTCACCTGCCGCGCCAGATGGGCGGCCAACCCTCCGGAGCCGACCCAGACGACCATATCCGCCAGCAACAACGAGCCCGTGGCAATAGCCTCCAAATCGCTCTCTTCAACCGCGTCGCACACGACCGCCGCAACGCCTTTCCAGCGCGCATCGGCCAGGAAGGCGGCGATTTTCGGGGCTCCTTCCCGCACGCAGGAGAGCGGCAACACCTTGGCGCGCAGTCCGGCGCCGGCCAGGACGTTGGGCAGAGAGGCGTCGGTATAGCTATGGTCGCGAGCCCACAGCATGGATCCTTCCAAAGGACGGCCATCGAGCAAAAGCCGTCCCTCGACGACGGTTCGTCCGGTTCCGGGAAAGGATGGCGCGACAATGGCCAAGGGGGCATTGCCATTCCGTTCCCTGGCGAGATAGTCGAGCTGGGCTGCCAGTTCGGCCGCTGGTTGGCCGCGCAGTGTTGAATCGATTTTCTTGTAAAAAGCGTGGCCGGCCCGATGGCGGGACGTCAAGATTTCGACATGTCGCCGGGCCGCATCTTCGGCTGACAACCGACGGCTGTCGGCGTCGACCGAAAGAACCGCGGAACGCGTTTCCATCGCGCCATTGCCCCACGACACCATGGTGCCCATTCCCGTCTTGGCGAAGGCAATGCCGCAGTCCGCGGCGCCCGTCAAATCATCGGCAATGATCAACCAGCGTGACGGCAACATCTCCACTCCTCTGTCTCCACCGGAGAAACCATCCGAGCGACCCCGAACATGCTTACAATACGCATGTAATGGGCGCTAACCTCACTTAATTCACGGAAGGGAGCCTAACACACTCTTCAAGTATGCGCAATATGCGCAATATTTTGCTTATTTCACGCAAAAATATCGGGGTGATAGCACCGCTTGTGCCCGTCGCAGCGCACCAGAGTTGGTCTCTTCACCACGAAGACACGTCCTAAGGCGAAGGCATCTCTCCGATGCGTCCGGCCAGCCGTCCGCTCAATATGAAATGCGGCGATTTCATGGCGGTTTTTCCATAAAAATGTCGAGTGACAGAACAGTCCATATCCCTTATGAACATGCAGAGACCCTTTACTAGGGATGGTGTCAGTTGTTGAGATTGATCAAGTTCGGCTTGTTCGCCGCCATAGTCCCAGCCCTCGGCGGCTGCGCCCCCGATTATTCTCCGAATACCTACGCCAGTTCGGCCGTTCAACAAGCCAATAAGGTCGAGCCGGGCGTCGTCGTCGGTTTCCGGCAAGTGGCGATCAGCGCCAGCGGCACGGTCGGTGCCGTGGCCGGCGGCGCGGTCGGTGGCGTTCTCGGCGCACAAACGGGCAGCAGCAATGTCAGCACGGCCCTCGGCACCGTCGGCGGCGGCATGCTCGGCAGCATCGTCGGCACCACGCTGGAACACACCACCGGCGACACCACTGGATGGGAATATATCGTCCGTAAACCCAACGGCGAGATGCTCTCGGTCACGCAGCGCGAAGAGGCCCCCATTCCGCTTGGCCAGAAAGTACTGGTCATCACCGGCGCCCAAGCTCGCATCATTGCCGATTATTCGACGGCCGTCGAACCCGCCACCGCCAAAGACAAGCCGGACGTGAAAGACAAGCCCGAGGCGAAAGAGGCGGCGTCCCCCCAGGAAAAGGCGGGACCAACCACGCCACGTCCCCCTGCCGTTTCACAACCCGCGCCGCAACCGCCGGCTCCTGCCGCCACCAACCCGCCAACCACGGATCAGGCGACGCCGACCAAGATCATAACGCCTCCCAATAACGAGACGGCAGCCCCACCCCCCGCTGCCGCGACAGGATCGGCGGTCGTTCCGGCACCGGCGGATACTCCGGCGCCCCCACCCAGTCCAGCCCCCGCGACGTCTTCACCCGCGGCGGCAACCAACAGCGGATCGACACCGCCAGCCTCCGCTCCGCCGGCGAGCAATAGCGAAAGCCCGGCCACCGAGACGCCGTCGATCGTCTGGCCGAGCAGCAAACCGGAACCGGCGGCAACCGACAGCGGATCTCCCCCGTCCACGGCTCCCGCAACGTCGCAACCCTGAGAGTCCGTCCGGAAACTTCATGATGGATTACAGAGCTTTCTCAGCATCAGCCTGATGGACGCAAGGCGGAGGAATGCGAGCGCGCTATGGTTGAGGTTCTCCCAATCCTTGGCGAGGCGACGACAACGGTTCAGCCAGCC
>DATNIV010000406.1:0-4037 GCA_035604255.1 Telmatospirillum sp.
AGACCCGTACGATATCCGGTTTCCATCGGATGCGAGATCAAGGTCTTGATTTCGATGATCTCTCCTCGCTTGGCCGTCTGCGGCACTTTGATCAGAGGCCTGGTCACGGCTGGACATCCTCGACGCAGGCGGCGATGGTGACGATCACCTGGGCGCTGTCGCTCCAAAAGGAACCATCGCTCATTTGGGCGATGGCGGTTACTTGTTGGCTGTCGGCCAATTTGATACGCGTCGCCACCACCGCTTTGCCGGTTCGGGGATTCAAGCGAAAACTCGCGACATAGGGCTGGGGGTTTTTCTCGTTGAACAGATGGATCGCCGTCACATGGTCCTGTGCGGTCATCGGGCTGTCGACGGATACGGTGAGCGGAACGGCATTGCCATTTTCCACCAGGGGAGGGAGGTCGAGCTTGACTCTGCCGCTTTGGGGCTCCGACGTGCCGAGGATCTCATGGATGGCCGCTTGCATCATGTCCGGCGTGGCGCGGCTGGCGCGGATTGTCACCAGCGAGATCATGACGGCGCCGGCCGCGCATTCCCCCGCATGGAGGAGAAAATCGCGGCGGCTACTGCCGCAAGGTGGCGAGGAACGCGACGACATCTTCGATTTGCTCCGCCGTGAGGATCGGCTTGCCGGCGAAGGACGGGGCGACCTGGGTCAATCCTTCGGTACGATAATAGGACGGCATGATGGTGCCGGGCGAGGCGCGCGAGGCATCGACAATGCGCAGGCGCAATTGTCCGATCGACCAACGATCCGCTGCGCCGGTCAGACTTGGGGCCAGATTGCCCTGTAACGGTTGTTCGGGGAACGGGCCACTGTGGCAGAGCAGGCAGAGCCCGGCTTTGCGGTCGAGGACGATAAGGCGCCCTTGTTCGGAATCGCCCGGTCGCCCGGTTAGCGAGTGTTGAATGGCGTCCCCCATCACTTTGTAAGACGGCGGGGGAGCGTCAGCCAAGGCGGGTGACGCCATGAACAAGGTCGCCAGAAGGACGCACATCCTATCCAAAGACGTCCGCCGTAATCGTCTTGAACCAGCCATCGGCATATTTGGCTTCCTGCTCGCGAAACAATCGGGACGCATCCAGTGGGCTGATGCCGCCAGCGTCCGCCACATCGACCAACTGGCCGCCAACCGGGTGATAGACGCCGGCGACGGTGATGCCGTAATCGGGCGCAACCAGGCTGTAACAGGTGTTGATCAACTTGGGGGGCATCGGTTGATCGCCGGCCAGCAGTGTGACAATGGCTTGGGCGCAGACTTTGGCCTGGGCATTGGCGGCAAAGGCCGACTTCGGCATCGCTCCGGCGATGGCGGCGTCGCCGATGACATGGATATGGGGTTGAAGAAGCGATTCGAATGTGACCGGATCGATTGGACACCAGCCGGTTCGGTCGGAAACGCCGGCGATTTGGGCGATAAGCCCGGCCCGCTGGGGCGGGATGACATTGGCGACGGCGGCCTTGTAGCTGGAAAATTCGGTAACCAGGGTCATGCCGGCCGGATCGACCGACGTGACCTTGCCGCCGCCAGAAAGCGGCACCCATTCGATCAGGCCGGGATAGAGCTCTTTCCAGGCGTTTTCGAAGAGCTTCTGCTTGGAGAACGCATCCTTGGCGTCAAGGATGATCAGTTTGGATTTCGGCTTATTTTTCTTCAGATAGCCGGCAATCAGGCTGGCCCGTTCGTAGGGACCGGGGGGGCAGCGGAAGGGATTGGCCGGCGCCGAGATCACCACCAGTCCGCCATCCGGCATGGCGTTCAGTTGTTTGGCCAGCAGCGTCGTTTGTTCGCCGGCTTTCCAGGCGTGCGGCATGATCTGTGCCGCATCTTCCGTGTAGCCGGGCAGGCCGTCCCACCGCAGATCGACGCCGGGTGCCACCACCAGACGGTCGTAGGACAATCGTGATCCGTCGGCCAACGTCACGACATGAGTCTCTGGATTGACGGACGCAGCCGGAGAAATGCGTATTTCGACACCGCCCCTTCCAAGGGACTCATAACCGAACTGCTGCATGGTGAGGGGGCGTAAGCCGACGATGACCATATTGCTGAAGGGGCAGGCGACAAACGTCGGATTCGTCTCGACCAGGGTGACGGTCAATTTGGGGGAAAGGCGTTTCAGCGCGCGCGCACAGGTGGCGCCGGCAAAGCCGCCGCCGATGACCACGACGCGGGCATTGCCCGCCTGGGCGAGGGCCGGCAGCGGCAGTATCGTGGCTGCCGTGCCGATGGCGATCTGTTTTAAGATATCTCGCCGATTCGGGTGGCCGGTGGTCTCCGTCATGGCGCCTCCATCGCTCCGTACCATTCGGCGATGGCACGGATTTCACTGTCGGAGAAACCCTTGGCGATCCGATCCATCACCGTCGCCGGTCGTTGCCCGCTTTTGAACGCGGCCAAGGCGGCTATGATCTCGGCGGGCTTGCGTCCGACCAGACGCGGCACCGGCGTGGCGACGGCCGCATCCATCGCGTGGCAACCCGAACACGCGCTGGCTCCCGGCGGCGCTTCGGCTGCCGCGGCGGGATGGGCGACGCAGAGCAGGGCCAGGAGACTGGCGATCTGAAGAAGATATTTTCCTCGCCCCTTGTGGGAGAGGGGCCGCTTCGCGACCACCCTCTCCCACAAGGGGCGAGGGTTTGATGACCTGTGTCGCGCGAGACCCGTTTTGACCATTCACGCTTGCTTCAAGTCGTGTTGGGACAAGGGGATCGAACGGATGCGTTTTCCGGTGGCCTGGAAAATGGCGTTCAGAACCGCCGGAGCGGCGACCGCGATGGTCGGTTCGCCGACGCCGCCCCAGAAGTCGCCGGAAGGCAGGATTGCGGTTTCGACCACCGGCATTTCATCCATGCGCAGAACATTGTAGCTGTCGAAGTTGGTTTGTTCGATGGCCCCATCCTTCACCGTGCACTGACCGTAGAGCAAGGCCGATAGGCCGTAGACGAAGGACCCGGCGACCTGGCGCTCGATCTGCGCCGGATTGACGGCATGGCCGGGGTTGGTGGCGGCGACGATTTTGTGGATCTTCACCTTGCCTTGAGGGTCAACCGAGACCTCGGCACAACCGGCGACATAGGAGCCGAAACCCATGATTTGAGCCAATCCATGAAAACGCCCGGCGGACGCCTTGCCATAGCCGGCTCGTTCCGCCACCGCATTCAAGACCTCAAGATGTCTGGGTTTGAGCATCTTGCGGCGGAATTCCAGAGGATCCTGGCCGCTGGCATGCGCCAGTTCGTCGATGAAGCTTTCCACATAGATGGCATTGTGATTGGTGTTCACGCCGCGCCAGAAGCCGGCCGTGATATGGGTGTTGCGCATCGCATGGTCGATCAGGAGATTGGGGACCTCGTAGCCGAAAGCGCTTTCCGCGCCGCCCGGGTTGAGCCCTTGGAAAACCACCGGATCCATGCCGTTTTGCAAACTCTGTGGCGCCAGTGAGGAGAGAATCGATTGGCCGGAGATGCGCATTTTCAATCCCACCAGTTTTCCGGTGGCATCGAGCCCTCCGGTCAATTTGCACTGCGTGATGGGATGATAGGAACAGTGCGTCATGTCCTCTTCGCGAGTCCAGATCAACTTGATCGGCGTTCCCGGCAACTGTTTGGCGATCAGAACCGCTTGGCGAATATAGTCGGAGCGGCCCCGCCGGCCGAATCCGCCGCCCAGCAACACTTTGTAAACGTCGCATTTGGCGACCGGCAATTCGGCCGCCTCGGCCACGGTGGCCAACGCCGCTTCCCCATTTTGCGTGGGCGCCCAGACTTCGCATTTGTCGGGCGTGTAGCGTGCGGTGGCGTTCATCGGCTCCATGGTGGCGTGGTTCTGATATGGATAGCTATAGATCGCCTCGACGATTTTGGCCGCTCCAGCGATTGCCGCCGTCGCATCTCCCGCTTTGTTGCCGATAAAGGCCTGATCCGCGGTCAAGCCTTCCTTCAATGTCTCGGCGATGGATTCGCTGGACACCTTGGCGTTTTCGCCAGCATCCCAGACGATGGGCAGAGCGTCGATGGCGGTTTTCGCGTT
>DATNIV010000407.1:0-4791 GCA_035604255.1 Telmatospirillum sp.
CCGTAATGACTGGAATCTGTGTTCAGAACCTCGTTGTACCAGCCGCCGCGAGGCACGCCCAAACGATAGAACTCGCGCACCAGCGGCGTGAAATTAACCACGACGACAACGAAGTCGTCGGGATCGCGCGCCATCCGCCGCCAGGAAATCACCGAGTTGTCCCGGTCATTGCAATCGATCCAGGCAAAACCCGGAGCCTCGCAATCCATCTGATGAAGCGCCGGCACGTCGCGATAGAGCCGATTGAGATCACTGACGCAACGCCGCACACCCTCGTGCATGGGATCTTCCAGGAGATGCCAGTCCAAGCTGGCATCGACATTCCATTCTCGTTCCTGGGCGAATTCCGACCCCATGAACAACAGTTTCTTGCCGGGATGCGCGAACATGAACGCGTAGTAGGCTCGCAGATTGGCGAATTTCTGCCATCGATCGCCCGGCATCCGGCCGAAGATAGACCGCTTGCCATGGACGACTTCGTCATGACTGAGCGGCAGCATGAAATTTTCGTGAAACGCGTAAAGCATGCCGAAGGTCAAATCGTCGTGGTGATAACGCCGATGGATGGGATCTTTGCTCATGTAACGGAGCGTGTCATGCATCCATCCCATGTTCCATTTGTAGCCGAACCCCAGCCCGCCCAGATGCACGGGACGCGAAACCATCGGCCAGGACGTCGATTCTTCGGCGATGGTGACGGCGCCTTCCTGCTCGCCGTAGACGACCTGATTCATCCGCCGCAGGAATTCGATGGCGGCGATGTTTTCGTTGCCGCCGAACTGATTGGGGATCCACTCGCCAGGTTTCCGCGAGTAGTCGAGATAAAGCATCGAAGCGACGGCATCCACCCGAAGGCCGTCGATATGATATTCGTCGAGCCAGAACAGCGCGTTGGAACACAGATAGTTGGAGACTTCGTTGCGGCCGTAATTGAAAATCGCCGTATTCCAATCCTTGTGCATTCCTTGGCGCGGATCGGCATGTTCGTACAGATGTGTCCCGTCAAATTCGCTGAGGCCATGGGCGTCTGTCGGAAAATGTCCGGCCACCCAATCGATGATAATACCGATGCCTTGGCTGTGCAGATGGTCGACGAACCAGCGAAAGTCGTCCGGCGAACCAAAGCGGCTGGTCGGCGCATAAAGACCGATCGGCTGATATCCCCATGACCCGGTGAACGGATGTTCATGAATCGGCAGCAGTTCGATATGGGTAAACCCCATTTCCCGAACATAAGCCCCCAATTCGACCGCCAGTTCCCGATAGGTGAGCGATCGATGTCCATCCTCAGGTTTGCGCCGCCAGGACCCGAGATGCACCTCATAGATACTGACCGGCGCGTTGCGCGCCATCACGCTTTTCCGGCGCGCCAACCATTTGTCGTCGGTCCAGGCATATGCCTTCAGATCATAGACCTTCGAGGCGGTCTTGGGCGGCAGTTCGGCGGCAAAACCGTAAGGATCGGATTTGGCGGGCAACAACCGACCGTCGGGTCCCTTGATTTCATATTTGTAAAGCGCACCCGCCTCCAGGTCCGGCAGAAAGATTTCCCAGATTCCAGAGCCATGTCGCCGTCGCATCGCATGGATCCGGCCATCCCAATCATTGAAATCGCCGATGACGGAAACATGCCGGGCATTGGGCGCCCAAACCGCGAAGGCAACGCCCGGGACACCCTCGATACTGGTGACATGCGCCCCCAGACGCTGGTAAAGGTGCAGGTGCGAGCCTTCTCCGAGAAGGTGCAGATCCAAATCACCCAGGATCGGCGGGAAGCGATAGGGGTCGTCCGCGACGCGAAAACCGCCCTGCCCATCGCCGATTTTCAAACGGTAGGAAAAGCGCTGGGCGCGCCCAACCGGTCCCGCGAACAGACCGTCAGCGTGCAACCGGGATAAATCGGCAATAACGTCGCCACTCTCCGCGTCGATCACGCTGACGGAGGCCGCTCCCGGTTGCATGCAGCGCAGCACCAAGCCGCCAACATCCTCATGCAACCCGAGAAAGCCGAAAGGATCGTCATGATCGGCATGGATCACAGCGTCGACGGCCGCTTCAAAGGGGGTTCTCGACTTTTTACTCGGCTTGGCCAATCCCGGCCTCCTCGCTGATAGGCGATCCAGCACGCCTCACCTTGGCATGATCCGCCAGGATGTCCCTTTGGTCTAGCGGGGATTTGTGACACGCCTTACCTGACCGGAAAGATCCATGACGACGCCCCCATCATTTTCGTCAAAGAAGTTTCTAGGAATTAGGTCTTTCCTTGACCGACGCCCCTTTTCGGCTCGTCATAAAATAAGTTTGATGCAATGGACAAATCATCACCAATCGGTTAAAGCCCAATGTCATTGTATCAATTCTAAAAAATGGCCAAGAAGGAGAGTGTCTCATGTCTGCGACAGCCAAGACCCTGGGCTCCCTGGGCATCGCCTTGATCGGCTTGATCGTCTATCTCAGCATCTTCGTCGGCTATGCCGTCTTCAAAATTAATTTTTTCGGCTTGGCCATCTATCTCGGCCTGGCGCTGACGGCCGTGCTGTTCGTCGTCGTCTTGTTGCTGACATCGGCGAAAGACGTCGAGGATTTCCACGCCTGAGTTAGGTTAGACCGGTAAAATCACCGTCACGCGAAGTCCGCGCTCGGGGCGATTGGCAAGAATAATGTCGCCGCCGTGGGCGCGAATCGCTGAACGCGCCACCGCCAACCCCAGGCCGGTTCCACCGGTATCCCGGTTACGCGAGCTTTCGACGCGGTAGAAGGGCGCGAACACCCGTTCCATCTCGATGTCCGGAATGCCGGGACCGTTGTCTTCGATAAGAACGCTGACCTGCCCGCCTTCCGAGGTCAAAGTCACCTCGCCCCCCCCTCCGTATTTTCGGGCGTTTTCCAAAAGATTGGCGAAGGCTCGTTTGAGTCCGCTCACGCCGGCGGTAATGAACACGCAAGACGGGCCTTGAAACCGGGCATCGAATTCGCCGCAAAGGGCTTCAAGCAACAGGGCAAGATCGAGTGGCTGACGGACTTCCCGCGCCGCATCGTCGCGGGCGAAGGCCAGGGTCGACGCGATCATCGCTTCCATCTCGTCCAAATCGGACAACATCTTGATCCGCTGTTCGTCGTCGTCGACGAATTCGGCACGCAGTTTCAAACGCGTGATCGGAGTCCTGAGGTCATGGCTAATGGCCGCGATCATCTGCGTCCGGTCTTCGATAAATCGGCGTAGCCTGGTCTGCATCTCGTTGAAGGCCGCCGCCGCCGCGCGGACTTCGCGCGGCCCGGCAATCGGCACCGGCGGCGTCGTGACATCACGGCCCAAACGCTGCGCCGCCGCCGCCAGCAAGGCAAGCGGCTTGGTGGCGCGCCGCACGGCGAGCACCGAAAGAGCCATCACCACCAACAACCCACCACTGAGCGGGCCGAAAAAGCGCGGACGCCAAAGCGTTTCCTCGGACGGAACCTCGGCGACGAAATTCAGCCAAGACCCATCGTCGAGATGAACGGCCACACGGGTCAGAGGAGGATGTTTGCGCCGGAGCATTCCCGGCCCCGGCGGCGGACCGGAGCCTGGGTTGGCGCGAAGAGCGGGATCAAAATCGGGGGGGTCGGGATGAAAACTCGGCTCCGGACCAAGAGTCTCCCCCCTTCCCGGCGGCGGCGGCGGAAAAGGAGGCAGTTGCCCCGTTGAAATCCAGACCTCATGGCCGGTCAGCCGATGCAACAGCTCTTGCTGCACGACTTGCGTCCCGTCAAGCTCCCCCTCGCCGGGAAAAAACAGCGGATTCCGCCCCCAGCCGATATGCAACCCCGGCAGTTCCATCGCCCGAATGACCCGGATGCGATCCCCCTCCACCGTTTCCTCGACCAATTTGACGACACCGGCGATCCGCTCGGCGGTCTGTCGCCCGCCAAGCCGGCTGGCCAATTCCCCCCGGTTCATCGAATAAAGGGCGACACCAGCCAACTGGGACAACAGCAAGCCGGCCAACAAGACCAGAACCGTTCGACCGACCAACGTGTCCGGCCACAACCAGCGCAATGTCGCCTTCATGAGGAAATTTCAGCGGCGAAGACATAACCACCGCCCCGAACCGTCTTGACCAGTCGCGGTTCCTTGGGATCTGCCTCGATTTTACGGCGGAGCCGCATGACTTGGATATCGATGCTGCGGTCAAAGGGCGCCGCCGAACGGCCACGGGCCAAATCGAGCAACTGATCGCGGCTGAGAACCCGGCGCGGATGGGTCACGAACGCCAGCAGCAATTCGTACTCCCCGGTCGACAATTCGACCTCGCCGCCATCGGGAGACACCAAACGACGTGGCCCCAATTCCAACGACCAGCCATCGAAGCGTACGATATCGCCGGATGGCGCCTTTACATTCGGCAGGGCCTGGACACGCCGCAACACGGCTTTGATACGGGCCAGCAATTCGCGTGGACTGAACGGTTTCGGGAGATAATCGTCGGCCCCCATCTCCAAGCCGACGATCCGATCGGTATCGTCACCCATCGCCGTCAGCATGATCACCGGGAGCATCGACGTCGCCCGCAGCCGCCGGCAGAGCGACAAACCATCCTCGCCGGGCAGCATGAGATCGAGCACGACAAGATCGACGGCAGATCCCTCGATCTGCTTCATCATCTCGGGACCATCTTTGGCCGTGCTGACCCGCAAGCCATGCTTGACCAGGAAGCGAGCCAGAAGAGTCCGGATTTCGCGGTCGTCGTCGACCACAAGAATATGGGGAGCGCTGGGTTCTGTCATGATCCGACTATAGCGTGGAGCTTTCCT
>DATNIV010000408.1:0-9925 GCA_035604255.1 Telmatospirillum sp.
GGTATGGATGGCCGGATCAAGTCCGGCCATGACGATAAATGGTTGTTTTCTAACGCGACAGAACAGCCGAAGCCCCGAAACCGGCCATCTATTCCAACTGCCACACCGGCTTTGTGAGTTTCAAAATAAATTCGGCGTGGGCCGCCAATTCGCTGTCGCTTGGCGCGTGGGGGCGCGGCGGACGCATGGTGCGCTCGCTGCGGGCACGGGCGGTTTCCACCGCGCTGTTCTCTTTTTTTCCGGTGGCAAGAGCCAAACCGGGTTCGCGGCCACCGATCAGCTCAAGATAGACTTCCGCCAACAATTCGGCGTCAAGCAGCGCGCCATGCTTGGTGCGCGACGTATTATCGATACCGAAGCGACGGCACAGGGCGTCGAGATTGGCCGGGGATCCGGGGAATCGGCGCCGCGCCATGGCCACGGTATCGACCGCCTGGTCCCGCGGCAAAACCGGATGGCCAAGAGCCTTCAGTTCCCAGTTGAGAAACTTCATATCGAAGTCGGCGTTGTGAATGACCAACGTCGAATCCTGGACGAAACTCAGAAAATCCGTCGCAACCTTGTCGAAGGGGGGGTGTTGGCGCAAAAATTCTTCGGAAAGGCCGTGAATTTTAAAGGCCTCTTCCGGCATATCGCGGTCGGGATTGATATAGACGTGAAAGATTTGTCCCGTTGCCAAATGATTGATCAACTCGACGCAACCGATTTCCACCAACCGGTGCCCGGCGGCAGGGTCAAGGCCGGTGGTTTCGGTATCAAGAACGATTTCACGCATCGAATTTTCCCGTCATTGAAAGGACCCGCTCATATGGCGGGACGTCCCCTGGTCCCGCATCTGTTTCACCACGCGGCACAGTTTGCGTAAAGCCCAGCGTCGACCGATTCCCGTCGGAATGACAAAATCGGCGCGCCGTCGTTTTTCCGGATCGTCCATTTGCCGCTGAAGGATGGCTGCCAGTTTGCCCGCCGTCATTCCCGGCCGGGCCAGCACCCGTTGTTTCTGCAAGAACGCAGGGCAGGTGACCACGACGGTGGCGTCGACGCGTCTTTCGGCCTTGGCCTCGAACAACAAGGGAATGTCCAAAGCGACGATGGCTATCCGACGTCTCCGGGCTCTTTGCAAAAAGGCTCTTTCCTGGCGCCGGACCAAGGGGTGGAGAATCGCCTCCAGACGCGTCAAGGCGGCATCGTCGCCGAACACCGCCGCGCCCAGCCGGCGGCGGTCCACAACGCCTTGATGAACCACCTGAGGAAAAGCCTGTTCAATTCGCGCCACGGCGGCGCCACCTTTGGCCAACAAACGATGAACCGCGGCATCGGCGTCATAGACCGGTACGCCGAGCGTTCGCAGCTGCCGTCCCGCCGTGCTTTTGCCCATGCCGATCGAGCCGGTCAGGCCGAGAATGATCATCAGTCCTTCACGAATCGCCTAAAATCTTCCGTCACCGAGGGCATCACGCCGAACCAGGCGTGAAAACCGGCTCTGGCCTGATGCAGCAACATACCAAGGCCATCGACCGCACGATGGCCACGTTGCCGAGCCTCGGCCAGAAGTGGTGTCTCCAACGGCACATAAACGATATCGTTGACATGCGCTTCGAGAGGCAGGGCGTCGAGCGCGAGATCGAGGGGCGGTTGTCCCGTCATCCCCAGACTTGTCGTATTGACCAGCAAGGCGGCGCCCGCCAGCGCGTCGGCCCGTTCTTCCCAGGCAATCACCTCGATCGCGCCACCGAGCGCGGCGGCGACCTCTTCGGCGCGGTGACGCGTGCGATTGATCAGACGAACTTCCGGAACCCCATCATCCAAAAGAGCGGCTACCACCGCGCGGGACGCGCCTCCCGCGCCAATGACCACGGCCGGTCCGGTCGCGGCCTTAAACCCCGGAATGGCATGCCGCATATTCTCCAGAAAACCGAAAGCATCGGTGTTGCGACCGTCAATGCTGCCGTTCTCCCGGACCACCAATGTGTTGACCGCGCCGATCCGTCGCGCCAAGGGTTCGACATGGTCGGCCAGGGCAAGAGCCTTTTCCTTGTGGGGAATCGTCACATTGGCGCCAGCGAATCCCATGCGCGGCAATGCGTGAAACACGTCCGCAAAATCTTCAGGCCGCACGGCCAGGGGCACATAGGCGCCATCGATATGGTGCTGTTCCAGCCAATATCCATGCAGCCGTGGCGAACGGGAATGGCCGACCGGCCAACCAAGGACACCGGCTAATTTCGCCTTGCCGGACAAAATCATGTCTTAATCACCCCGTGACGACGTAAAAAATCGAGCAATGGTAATAACGGCAAACCAAGAATAGTAAAGTGATCGCCGTCAATCCGCTCAAACAGTTGAGCGCCGAGACCCTCCAGCTGATAAGCGCCGACCGATGACAACAAAGCGGGTCCTCCTCGCGCCAGATAGTCGTCGAGAAACGTTTCCGTGAACGGTCGCATCGTCATCGCCGCCTGAGAAATATGCCCCCACAAGAGCTGTGTCTCTTGGACTACCACGACCGCCGTCAGCAATCGATGGGTTTTACCGGAAAGAGAGCGTAATTGCTGGCGAGCCGCGGCGAGATCACGCGGCTTATCATACCAATCGTCTTCGCAAACAAGTATTTGATCGGCGCCGATCACCAAGGCATCGGGCCGTGTTTGCGCGACGGCCAAGGCCTTGGCTTGAGCCAAGGCCTGAGCGACATCGCCGGCATCGACGCCGTCGGCCCGTAAGCGAACTTTCATCGCCTGCTCGTCAAGATCGACCGGAATCGCGCTGACCGGGACCCCGGCGGCATGAAGCAAGGTTTGACGCGTGCGGCTGGCCGAAGCGAGAAGCACAGGCGGAATGTCCGCAGACGTCATAGTTCCATGCCTTTATGGCGCATATGCAGCTGTAAAATCGCGGCGGAGGCCTCTTCGATAGACCTGCGGGAGACATCGATCACCGGCCAGCCATGTTTGGTAAACAGTTTGCGCGCCAGGGCAACCTCTTCACGAACCCGTTCAGGATCGGCGTAATCGCTTTCCTCGGACTGAATCAGGAATCGCAACCGCGACCGGCGAATGTCGGTCAGGCTTTTCGGCTCCTTGGTCAAACCAACGATCAGCGGTCGCTTGGCGGCAAACAATTCGACAGGCGGCGGCACACCGGGCACCAGCGGGATGTTGGCGGCTTTGAGGCCGCGATTGGCCAAATACATACAGGTTGGGGTTTTCGACGTTCGCGAAACACCCACCAAAATCACGTCGGCGGCATCCAGGTCATGCAGCATCTGCCCGTCGTCATGCGCCAACGTGAACTGCATGGCGTCGATTCTCTGGAAATAGGCCGCATCGAGGGCATGCTGACGGCCGGGTTGAGTCCCGAAGTCGGCGCCGAGATACCCGGCGAGCGCCGCCATCACCGGATCAAGCACCGGAATATACAACACGCCCAACTGCCGGCAGGCCTCTTCGAGCACCCCGCGCACAGCGGCATCCATCAAGGTCACCAGAACCACGCCGGGATTGGCCTCGATGCCTTCGATCACGCGCTCGACCTGTCCTTGGGTTCGAACCAGCCACCACAAATGAGGCGTCGGCTCGATTCCCTCGAATTGCACCAGACAGGCCCGCGCCACCGACGAAACGGTTTCACCGCTCGCGTCGGAAACCAGGTGAAGATGAAACTGTTTGATCGACAAGGAAATCGCCGCCGTCTGTGGATAAGTTTTGTAAACGGGGATAACCACCCGCTTTCGCCGATTGTGCCTTTTTTGCTCCCCGCTGACTATCGACGAATAGGTCCTTCGACACCGAGGGGGATCGTTTGTCCCCTCTAGACTGGAAAACCGGGGATGACGCCGATCAAAGGGAACCATCCCCCCTTTTCACAGATCCGCATTCCACAGCTTTTCTTCTTATAATCCAGTTACATCTGGAATTTTTCCTATGTTTCGTCCACAGCTTTTCCCGCCACCGAAAGAACGAGAACAAAGCGGTGGATGGATTTCGAGTGAAGGAGAATCCCCGATATCCACAGGCATCCACTACCACAGCTACCTTTCCTTACCCATTTAAGACCTGTATTGAAGAGGGGGCAAAATGGTGACTTCTTGGCCCCTGGGTGATTCCGTGATCGACGCATCAAACTCAAACAAACCGTTTTTACGCAGCCTGATGGGAGAAACCCTCTCACCGCCACCCTGCTGGCTGATGCGTCAGGCCGGACGATATCTCCCGGAATATCGTGCTGTCCGGGCTCAGGCCAATGGCTTTCTCGATCTCTGCTATACGCCGGAGAAAGCCACCGAGGTCACACTTCAACCGCTTCGGCGCTACGGCTTCGATGCCGCCATCCTGTTTTCCGATATTCTCGTCGTGCCGGATGCCCTTGGCCAAGCCGTCCGATTTCAGGAAGGCGAAGGACCGAAACTGACGCCTGTCAGAACATCCGAGCAACTCGATGCTCTGACATTGGATGGTTTTCATGATCGCTTGCGGCCTGTCTTTGAAACCGTTTCTTGTCTCAAAAAAGCGATTCCGACCTCGACAGCTCTGATCGGATTCGCTGGAGCGCCGTGGACCGTGGCGACCTATATGGTCGAAGGCTCGGGCTCGAAGGACTTTCTCGAAACCAAAGCGATGGCCTATGGTCGTCCGGATCTTTTTCAACGATTGATCGATCTTCTCGTCGAGGCGACTGGTGATTATCTGATCCGCCAGATTGATCATGGCGCCGAAGCCGTTCAGCTGTTCGACAGTTGGGCCGGCGCGTTGCCCGAGGACGAATTCGCCAAATGGGTGATTGCGCCGACCCGTCGCTTGGTCGATCGCTTGAAGACAGAACGTCCCGGTATTCCGGTCATCGGTTTTCCAAAAGGCGTCGGTGCGCTTTATCTGCCCTTCGTCGAGCAAACCGGTGTTGATGCGGTTAGTCTCGACACCAGTGTTCCTCTTGGCTGGGCGGTCAAAACCCTTCAGCCAACGGTCACCTTGCAAGGCAATCTCGATCCGGCCCTGGTGGTGACCGGTGGTCCGGCCCTTGATGCCGCGGTCGATCGTATTTTGTCCCTCTGTACCAAGGGTCCGTTCATCTTCAATCTCGGACATGGCATTTTGCAGACCACGCCACCGGATCACGTCGCACGATTGGTCGAAAGGGTCCGCGCCTGGAGAGGCTGAGATGGAAAAACTGGCCATCGTTCTGTTCAATTTGGGTGGCCCGGATTCTCCCGCGGCAATCAAACCTTTCTTGTTTAATCTGTTCAATGATCCGGCGATCATCGGAGCGCCAGGTCTGATTCGCCAAGCGTTGGCCTGGTATATTTCCACGAAGCGTGCGCCTGTCGCCAAGACGATCTACGCGCATCTTGGTGGCCGCTCGCCTTTGCTCGAATTGACGCAGAATCAGGCGTCGGTGCTGGAGACGGCGCTGGGGTCTGACTGCCGGACCTTCATCGCCATGCGTTATTGGCATCCGTTCACCGAGGAAGCCGTTGCGGCGGTCAAACAATGGGCCCCGGATCGGATCGTTCTGTTGCCGCTGTATCCGCAGTATTCCACGACGACGACGGCGTCATCGATCAAGGCTTGGAAGGTGGCGGCGGCAAAAGCCGGCCTAAGCGTTCCGACGCAGAGCGTGTGTTGTTACCCAACGGAAGAAGGGATGATTCGCGCCCAAGCGGATTTGTTGGGCCTCGCCCTCAAACAAATCGGCGGCACGCCGCGCGTGTTGTTTTCGGCGCATGGATTGCCGAAGAAGGTGATTGAAAAAGGCGATCCTTATCAGGTTCAGGTGGAAATGACCGCGCAAGCGATCGTAACGGCCCTTGGTCAAGATACCCTGGATTGGCAGATTTGTTATCAGAGCAGGGTTGGTCCTCTGGAATGGATTGGTCCTTCGGCGGAGGCCGAAATTCAGCGGGCCGGCCGAGAGGGAAAAGCGTTGGTGGTTCAGCCTGTCGCTTTTGTCTCGGATCATTCTGAAACGCTGGTGGAATTGGACATCGAATATGCCCATTTGGCCAAAGAGACTGGCGTGCCGCGATATGTGCGGGTGCCTGTCCTGGGGAACCACCCTCTCTTCATCGAGGCTTTGGCGAGCCTGGTGCGACGGGCGGTAACGGCGCGCTGCGACCCTTGTTCGGAACGGGGTGGCCGATTGTGCGGCGAGGCGTGGACGCGTTGCGCGCAAGCAAAATCGACGGGATAAGGGGAGTCTTCGTGTAATTTTTTAATTGGCCGGTTTCAAGAAATCGTGCAGGATTCTCAATCTTCGTTTGACTTGATTGGCACCTTTGGATAAAGCTGCGGAATCCCCAGCGGTTTGATCCTATTTCCAACGCGCTGTCTGATCCTTCGGACCAGCTTCGTCCGAAGCGGTAGTTTTCTCTCGGCCATAAGTGGCCATTCCCCATTGTTTTTAATTCCCATAGTGGACCTGCCATGAATCTCCAGGAGCTGAAGGCCAAGACACCGGCCGAACTTCTCGCCTATGCCGAGGAACTGCAGATCGAAAATGCTTCGACTCTGCGCAAGCAGGACATGATGTTCGCCATTCTGAAGCAGTTGGCTGAGAACGACACGCCGATCTACGGCGACGGTGTTCTCGAAATCCTTCAGGACGGCTTCGGCTTTTTACGTTCGCCGGAAGCGAACTATTTGCCGGGTCCGGACGACATCTATGTTTCTCCCAGCCAGGTTCGGCGTTTTTCGCTGAGAACCGGCGATACCGTGGAAGGACAGATTCGCGCGCCGAAAGACGGTGAGCGTTATTTTGCCCTTCTCAAGGTCAACACTATTAATTTCGAACCGCCGGACAATGTGCGGCATCGGATCAATTTCGATAATCTGACGCCTCTCTATCCTGACGAGAGGTTGCATCTGGAGATCGAAGATCCGACGACCAAGGATTTGACCACCCGGGTCATCGATTTGATCTCGCCGCTCGGCAAAGGTCAGCGCGGTCTGATCGTGGCGCCGCCCCGAACCGGCAAGACGGTGATGTTGCAAAACATCGCTCATGCGATTGCGGCCAATCACCCGGAAGTTTATCTGATTGTCTTGCTGATCGACGAACGGCCGGAAGAAGTGACGGATATGGCCCGTTCGGTAAAAGGCGAGGTTATCAGCTCGACCTTCGACGAACCGGCCTCGCGGCATGTGCAAGTCACTGAAATGGTTTTGGAAAAGGCGAAACGCCTGGTCGAGCATAAGCGCGATGTGGTGATCTTGCTCGATTCAATCACCCGTCTTGCCCGTGCCTATAACACCGTGGTGCCAAGCTCCGGCAAAGTGTTGACCGGTGGTGTCGATGCCAACGCGCTGCAGCGGCCGAAGCGGTTCTTCGGTGCGGCTCGGAACATCGAAGAAGGTGGGTCATTGACCATCATCGCCACGGCGCTGATCGACACCGGCAGCCGCATGGACGAGGTGATCTTCGAAGAGTTCAAGGGTACCGGCAATTCGGAAATCATCTTGGATCGCAAGCTCTCGGACAAGCGGACATTCCCTGCTATCGACATCACCAAGTCGGGCACGCGTAAGGAAGAGCTGTTGGTCGACAAGGGTGTTCTGTCGAAGATGTGGGTGTTGCGTCGCGTCCTGATGCCGATGGGCGTCACCGATGCGATGGAGTTCCTGGTCGATAAGCTGAAGCATTCGAAGAGCAATTCGGATTTCTTCGAGGCGATGAACAGCTAAATCGACGACGTTCAGCCGATAAGGAAAGGGCGGTGTTTCACGTGAAACACCGCCCTTTTTCGTACCAGGATCGGTTCGCCTCGTTTGTCAGACGATAAAGACCGTCGAGCCTGTCGTCTTGCGGGCTTCCAAATCACGATGGGCCTGAGCGGCCTCGGCCAGCGGATAGGTTTGGTTGATCTCGATCTTAACCGCGCCCTTCGCCACGACATCGAACAATTCGGCGGCGTTGGCCAACAATTCGGCGCGCGTGGCGGTATAGCTGGCCAGTGTCGGCCGGGTGAGATAGAGCGATCCCTTGGCCGAAAGAATGCCGGGACTGAACGGTGGGACGACGCCGGACGAATTCCCGAAGGTCACCATCAAACCGCGAGGGCGAAGGCAGTCGAGAGATCCTTCGAAGGTGTCTTTGCCAACCGAGTCATAAACCACCGGAACACCGCGGCCGCCGGTGATGTCCTTCACCCGGGCAACAAAATCTTCTTTGGTGTAGTCAATCACATGATCGACGCCATGCGCTCGCGCCAAGGCGGCTTTGGCGGGACTGCCAACGGTGCCGATGACGGTGGCGCCCAAATATTTTGCCCATTGGCAGGCGATCAAACCAACGCCGCCTGCAGCGGCATGAAACAAAATGACGTCGCCGGGTTGAACGCGATAAGTGCTGCGAAGCAAATATTGAGAGGTCAATCCCTGGAGCATCATGGCGGCGGCCTGGCGCTCGCTGATGGCCTCGGGAAGAACCACCAGGCGACCGGCCGGAACAACCCGGCGTTCGGCATAGGCCCCGATGGGACCGCCGGCATAGGCAACACGGTCGCCGACCACCACATCGCGGACGTTCGCACCAACGGCTTCAACAACGCCGGCGCCTTCCGAGCCAAGGGAGCTTGGGAATTTGGGCAGGGGATAGACGCCGCTGCGATGATAAACGTCAATAAAATTGAGGCCGACAGCGGTCTGACGGATCAGGGCCTCGTCCGGCCCAGGCGCAGGGACAATCACATCCTCCCAGCGCATCTGCTCGGGGCCACCTTGCTGGTGTATCTGAATGGCTTTGGTCACGACGGGACTCCATTTCGTGGAAACGTAAAAGGACGCGTTGGGATTACTGTTCCGTCCACCCTTCAAGGTTTAGCAGGAAACGCTTGGTCGGGAGGCCGTCGAAACCGGAATAACCGCCAAGAGTACCATTGGCTGCCAAGACGCGATGGCAGGGGATGATAATCGGCAAGGGATTCCGTCCGCAGGCACCACCGATGGCGCGCGGCGCGCTATCGACGCTTCGCGCCAGGTCCCGATAAGAAGAGATGGATCCATAGGGAATGCGTTGAAGAGCGGTCCAAACCTTCTTCTGAAAAGGCGATCCGTCGGGCGCTAGTGGTAAGTCGAACAGTTGGCGACGACCATCGAAATAGTCGTCAAGTTGCTGTTCGGTTGATCGCAAAAGAGCGGTTTCACACCCACCGTCCACCCAACCCCATTCCAAGGCGACAAGGGCACCTTGATTTTCGAAGGCCGTCAGATCGCCAAGGGGGCTTTTGAAAGAATAGTAGCTCATGCGTAAGAGTTTATCCTTTCGAGAGATTGGCGCAACTCCGCCGGAAGCGAGAAGGGACGGGAACAGACGGGTCCAACGCAGACAAAAGCCTGGGCGAGCCCTTTGGTGGCGATGATTTTTCCGGCGGCAGGATGATCGGCCTCCAGAGTTTGCGTGGTGTCGAGTTGGGTCAGAATCAAATTGGGAAGGCAGGTGGTGGCGACGACATCGCGCAGAGCGACATAGTCGATATCGCTCGAAGACCCGACAAGGACCACTTGCACGGCGTTGTTCAGAAGAGTCCAGGCGTTGAGCAAAGCGGCCATGCTGGGGAAGGAGCGCTCGATCTGGCCTGCGAAGGTGGTCATGATCGCTTCGGCGCGCGTTCGGTAGTGTGTCTTGCCGGTTTGATAGAAGAGCCTCGCCAAAACCTCGACCATCACGCCATTGCCTGACGGAGTCGCTTGATCGAAGGCGGATTTGGTTCGAAGGATCAGGTCGCTGGCGTCCGCGGCGGTGAAAAAATATCCGGCGGCCGCCTCGTCCCAATAATAGCGATCGAGCGCGGACACCCAGTCACGAGCCTGCTGGAGATAAGGTGTAGCGCCGGTCACTTCGTAGAGGATGAGCGCCGCGCGGGCCATCTGGGCATAATCATCGAGCATGGCTTGTGGTTGCGTCTGACCGCGACACCAGGAGTGCACAAGGC